>DNFL01000027.1 GCA_003486945.1 Hyphomonas sp.
ACTTCGTAGTCGTTGCGCGTGTCGATCAGAACAGTGTCCGGATCAGAGATCAGCGCGTTCCAGTCTTCCGGCTTCACATAGCTGCCGACGAGCGCGTTCGGGTCCGTGCCGGGCACACCCATCGTCACGATCTCGCGCTTCAGGCGCACTTTCAGGCGGCGGAAAGGCATCGTCTCCGCGTCTGCAAACTTCGCCTCCAGCAATTCTGCGCCGGGCAAGGCGCGCAGCGCGGCGAGCGCTTCGTCAATCGCTTCAGGCGTGCCGGCGATGGTGCCGTTGACGCCTTCCTCTGCGAGGAGGACGGATCCCTTCACGCCCAGCCCGCAGAACTTTGCCGCCAGCGCCTGCTGGCGCTCGCGGTAGTCCGGAAAGCGGAAGAATTTGTAGAAGGCGGCGACGCGGAAACTCATGGGCGGCTTATGGCAAAGCGGCGCGGCGGAGGCCAGAGGACGCTTCAGCGCGCCTTTCAGAAGCGGATGCGGCTGACATCGGCATGGTTCTCCGCCCCCGGATTTTCCTTCAGGTAGCGCAGCGTGGACTCGACCCGCCGGCGCGTTTCGCGCAGCTGTTTCATGTGCGCGTCGATAGCGGTCAGCTTCTCTTCGAGCGCGGCGGAAACCGTCTCGCAACTTGGTCGCTCGCCGGGACTGGTGGCCATCAGGCCGGAGATTTCCTCGAGCGAGAAGCCGAGCGATTTGGCGAGATCGATCATCCGCAGGCGCTCGATCATTGAGGCGTCATAGTCGCGGTAGCCGTTCGGCGCGCGGTCGGCCGCCGGGATCAGGCCGCTGGTTTCGTAGAAGCGGATGCGCGAAGCGGGCAGGCCCGTGCGCTCCGAAAGCTCGCCGATTTTCATGCCGCTTGACCTTAAACCATGGTTTAAGGTTTAGGGCAGAGCCGACTGCAACGCAACCGAGGTGTTTCAACATGTCCGACTCGCCGCTTTTCACGCCCCTGAAACTGCCGAACGGCGCCGTGCTGCCGAACCGGCTGTGCAAGGCTGCGATGGAGGAAAACCTCTCCGCGCCGGGCCAGGTGCCGGGGACGCAGCTGCGGCGGCTGTATGAAGGCTGGGCGAAAGGCGGCGTCGGCCTGGTGCTGACCGGCAATGTGATGGTCACCCCTAGCGCGCTGACCGGGCCGGGCGGTGTGGTACTGGAGGCGGGCACCGATCTCGCACCGTTCCGCGATTGGGCGAAGGCGGCGAAGCCGGAAGGCGGGCACCTGTTCATGCAGATCAACCATCCGGGGCGGCAGATGTTTGCGGCGATGGGCGAGCAGGCGGTGGCGCCGTCGCCGGTGCCAGTCGACCTGGGGCAGCATTCGAAGCTTCTGGCGCAGCCGCGCGCGCTTGAGGAAACCGAGATCCGCGAGATCATCGCGCGGTTTGCCACGACGGCGGCGCTGGCGGAGGAGGCGGGCTTTACCGGCGTGCAGGTGCATGCGGCGCATGGCTACCTGATCAGCCAGTTCCTTTCGCCCCTCGTCAACAAGCGCACGGATCAGTGGGGCGGCAGCCGGGAGAACCGGGCGCGCTTCCTGTTGGAAACCGTGAAGGCGGTGCGCGCGAAGGTGAGCCCTGGGTTCTGTGTTTCGGTGAAGCTCAATTCGGCGGATTTCCAGAAGGGCGGGTTTGACCTGGAGGATGCCAAATGGGTGGCGGCGGAGCTGAACACGCTCGGCCTTGATCTGTTGGAACTTTCCGGGGGCAACTATGAAAGCCCGGCGATGCAGGGGCATACGGATGACAGTTCCACCTCGAAGCGCGAGGCGTATTTCATTGATTTTGCGCGCCAGATTGCGGCGGTGACGACTGTGCCGATCATGGTAACCGGCGGTATCTACCGAAAGGCAACTGCCGAGGCGGCGCTGGCGAAAGATGCGCATGGGTTCGGCGTCGATGTGCTCGGCATCGGCCGGGCGATGGCCTATGTGCCGGACCTGCCGAACCAGTGGCGCTTGGGCAGGATGCCCGATGTCACGCTGCCGGAAGTGGCGTGGAAAAATCGCACGATGGCGGGCATGGCGGTGATGGCGTTGACCAAGCGCCAGCTGACACGCGCGGCCGATGGCAAGGGCGCGATCTGGCGCGCCTCGCCGCTGCTGACGGTGATCCGGGATCAGCTGAAGACGCGCAAACTGGTGAAACGCTACCGCGCCTGGCGCGCGCGCAGCGCCTGAAAAACCAGTCCAGAAACTGTCCACACGGGGGCCTCAGACTTCTGGACTGTTTTCGCGCGTGGGGCGAGTTTCAGTTCATCTCGGTGAGGCTGAGATTGTTGCCGTCGGGATCGTTGAACCAGCAGATTTTCACGTCCCGGTCCGGCGCGGACCAGACCCCGTCTGCGTCCTGCCCAAAGCCCGGATAGACGAGGAACTCGACGCCCTTCGCCTTCAAGGCGGCGATGGCGGCGCGGATGTCCGGCACGGCCCAGCCGAGTACGGTGTGCGCCCCGGGGGTGAAGCCCTGCACGCTGGTGAGGCGCATCCGCGTGCCCGCGAGGTCGAACGTGGCGGCGAACTGGTCTTCGCCCTGATAGGTGAGGCCCAGCACATCGCGGTACCAGGCGCTCGCGCGTTTGTGGTCCGGCGTGAGGACGAAGGTGATGGCCTTGGTGTGGGCGAGGGACATGGGCGGGCCTCCGGTGTTTGGGAGAGGTTAGCATGGAGCGGGGTGGAATGTGTAGGGTGGGTTGAGCGCAGCGATACCCACCGGGGAGCGGGTGCGCCGGCGAGCGCGGAGGGGGGTATCGGCCTGCTTGCGCGGGTCTCAACCCACCCTACAATTGCCGGCATGAAACAGCTTCTCATCCTCTGGCATTCGCGCACCGGTACGGCGGAGGCGATGGCGCGGGCAGCGTTTGAGGGGGCCCAAACTCAAATTGAAGGCGAGGGTGCGGCGCGGCTGCTGTCGGCGGAGGCGGCGGGGCCGGAGGATATGCTGGGCGCGGCGGGCTATCTGTTCGCGGCGCCGGAAAACCTCGCCAGCCTCTCCGGCGCGATGAAAGAGTTCTTCGACCGCTGCTACTACCCCCTGCTCGGGCGCATCGAGGGGCGGCCTTACGCCCTGATGATCGCCGCCGGCAGCGACGGGCAAGGCGCGGCGCGGCAGGCGGCGCGGATTTGCACGGGCTGGCGATTGCGGGACGTTCAGCCGGCGATGATCGTGAACACGAATGCTCAGACCCCGGAACAAATCCTCGCGCCCAAGACGCTCGACGCCGCCACGCTGGCCCGGTGCCGCGACCTGGGCGCGGGGATGATGGCGGGCGTGGCGAGCGGGATTTGGTGAGGGGAGCGCCTTCGACGATTTTCAGTTCAGCTGATACTTGCGGCGTATTGCAAGGAGCAAAAGGAAGATCAGCAAGACGACAAATACAGATTGAATGAAGCTGACGAATGAGAAGAGTAAGCCAAACTTCTGAGATAGGTACGCGATCACTTCATGCCCGCTATTGAATGAAAACTCCCAGGAGTGCGAAGCGTCGTACATTGGAGAGAAGGTGATGAACGGTCTGAACGTCGAAGTGAAGGCGCCATTGAATATTTCGCCCACATTGCCTGCGATGGGCGTGTTTAAAAGGTAGAAGATCAGCGCTACTACGAATACTCCCCCGAGTGAAACCAAAGGCCGAAGAAAACTTGTTCCGTACTCGGAGATCACATCGTACGCATTTCCCAGAATTCGCTCGGCTAAACTCGAGGAGCCGAATTTCCAATGGTTGCGGGTTCTCATTTGAAGTAGGTGAAACGCCTGTACGTCATGTGAAGCATTGTTTCTGTCCATTGCTTGTCTGAGCGATCTATATGAATTGGACAGTGAGTTCAGCTGAATTTTTATGCTCTCCGGGGTCCCTTCGGATTTTACTATCTTGTCCCACCCGAACGTCGCTTTTGAGAAGCTCGTATCTTGATGGAGTGAAGCGCCGTGCACTAGTAAATGATGATCGAACTGCGACTCGGCGAAGCTAGTTGTGCCTGAAAACTCTCTATTGTTGAAGTTTACGCTGTCTTTGAAGTGGCATCCAAGAAATTCAGCATAAGGAATATCCTGCTCCGGAAGATTTGGGCTTGTGCAAGAAAGGTCGAGCGTTTTGTGAAAAACGCAATGTCTATCTTCATGTTTGGCGAATTGAATTCGGATGGGAACTTTGGCGTCGCGGAAATGAACCGGCGAGTGAAAATCGCATCCTTTTACTACGACACTGCGAAAAGAAGATCCTGCCTGATACAAGCTGGAATAAATTTGACTATTGGTTAGTTGTAGCTCTCCAATCTGCACTGAGTTGAATCTAGCCGTCGGCTGCGCTCGGGCGTTATTGGGAAGGAGCTCGATGTCGGAGTCGCTTATGCTAACTCTGCCAATTTTTCCGCTCTCTAGCTCAAAGTGAATGAAGCAATCTTCAATTGCAATTGATCCATTGGCGGAGTCTCTGCAAATCAAGTGAACGTTTGAGCGGCTAATTTTCAGTGAGGTTGGGGCAGACGAATTTCGCAAGCCCTTAACAGTCAGTTTCAAATCGCAGTCATACACGGACATCGAATGAATGTTTGTACTTGAAACATCAATCGTAAGGTTCCGAATACCTCTCAAGAGATTCAAATGAAGTTGGGGGATCATTCGCCTTTCAGCTTTCAACAAAAGCGCTGCCCCGAATTTCGCATTCTTTAGTTCCTGCTCAATGCCCCCTTCCGAAATGGTGAATGAACAATCCTGAAGAAAAAACATGTTGGACCATTTTGCGGACATAGACCACGCAACTGGCGTCTCAATTGTCTTCTCGAACACAGTGTCGCTTATATGAGCATCAGCCTGGAGAGTAGAATTGGCTGCCCAGCATTTTTCCAACGCAGTATTGGCGAAGCTTGAGCCTGGCCCAAAGTAGCACCAACTAACGGCTCTTGCTTCGTTGAATACCGTGAACGTGGATTGATCTTTTTGGAGCATCCAGCCTTCTTCAAACAGTGGGTTTGAAGAGTAGTACTGCAAAGCTCTGCTTCCAGGGTCACCTATGGGTGCAGGTGTGCCATCTCTGTCGAACGGAGGAATGTGGCCGGGTGGCCAGTTCTCGCCCATATGGAATGATGCCGCTTGTTCGATATTTTGAATTGTACGCCAGTCAACAGTCGAGGCGTTGCCTTTTGCCTCCAGACGCTTTCTCCAGCCATTGACGGTATAATCTCGAGCGCGCCAAGTGGCGTACCACGAAAGCCATAAAGCTTTTTGATAAAGCGCTTTATCGTCAATTGAGCTTGGAATGTCCCACGATAAAAGTTTCTCGTAGTATGAGTTGCATTCTCTTTCAATTTCACTGCCAACACCAAGTTTCGATGGGTTATTCCAAGCATCGGACAAATGCTTGGTAGCGGTTGTCACCGCAATCTCTAACGCAGCCTGTGTCGGGGGTGACCACTTTGTGCCGGTCTCTCTCAGCGCCATATCGAATCAACCTCTCAGGAACTCAAAGGTTGCGCAGAAGGGCGGGGGAATTCAACTCGGTCCATATAACAAGGCGGGATAAATCCCGCCCTTGTGTGTCCGATCTTGTGTTAGGTTTGCCCATGCAAGGCGGTCGAATGCCTTGCATGGGCAGACGCGTGCCGACCCGCCCTCGTGAGGATATTTGCATCCGGTCACGACCGTAGCCTGGCAGCGCCTGCTCTCATCTTCGTCTCGAACGGTTGATTGGAACTGGACCGAACCACAAGGAAGAGAGCTGGATGATGTTAGCACATGAGATTGTGTTTGTCGGCATCGATGTCGGCAAGCAGGACTGCTTCGCGGCAGTACACGGACAGAAGGGCTCGCGCCCTTTCGCCAATTCCCCTGAAGGCCACTTGGCGCTCTCCGCCTGGCTCGCCGGTCTCGGCGGCGAGGTCAGGGTGGGCCTGGAAGCCACTGGCGGCTATGAGGCAGCGGTGTGGGAGCATCTCACCGCGGCTGGCTTTGCGGTACGTCAACTGGTGCCTTCCCGAGTCAGGGCCTTTGCCCAGAGCGCTGGTTGTCTGGCCAAGACCGACCGGCTGGATGCCGGGCTGATCGCTGCGTGCCTGGCGGCTCGGCCGGAAGCGAGACGCGCCTTGCCACCGGAAAACACACGCAAACTCAACGCCTTGCAGGTCAAACGCCGCCAGCTGATCGATCAGCGCAAGGTTCTCGTCTGCCAGCACCAGCAACACCGGGATGAGGATATCCGCACCCTCGACGAGGAACTTCTGGACATCATCAGCCGGCAGATCAAACATCTCGACAAGGCGATTGCCGCCTTTCTGCAGGCGGACAACGAACTCGCCGGCAAGGCCCGCCTCCTGCGCTCAATCCCGGGACTCGGACCGGTTGCCGCTGCAACCCTCCTCGCCGCCATGCCAGAACTCGGAAGCCTCTCGTCGCGCGCCGCCGGATGTCTTGCGGGTCTTGCGCCCATCGCTCATGAGAGCGGGCAATACAAAGGCAAACGGTTCATTCGGGGTGGACGGATCGAAGTACGAAACGTCCTCTACATGGCCGCCTTCGCTGCTGTCCGCTCAAACCCCGCCCTAAAAGCCTTTGCCGACCGGCTGAAAGCCCAAAACAAACCCCACAAGCAAATCCAGACCGCCATCGCCCGAAAACTCATCGTCCTCGCCAACACTGTCATCAAACGACAATCGGAATGGATACCAGCGTAAGATCAAATGACACGGTTGCTACGAGGGGGTCAGGATGCGGGGCAATTTAAACGTCACCGTTTCGTCCGCCGTCTTTACCGTTTCCATTGTCACGTCGAAGCGTTCGCGGCATGCATCGATCACGCCTTGCACGAGGTCTTCCGGGGCGCTGGCGCCGGCGGTGAGGCCGAGGACTGAGACGCCGTTGAGCCAGGCCCAGTCGATGTCTTCTGCCGAGGCGATGAGTTCGGCGCGGGCGGCGCCCGCGCGCAGGGCGACCTCGACGAGGCGGACGGAGTTTGAACTCGTCCGTGCACCGATCACCAGCACGAGCCCCGCGCCGGGGGCGAACACCTTCACCGCTTCCTGACGGTTGGTGGTGGCGTAGCAGATGTCTTCCTTGTGGGGCGTGGCGATGCCGGGGAAGCGCGCTTGCAGGGCGGCGACGATCTCGGCCGTGTCGTCGACGCTGAGCGTGGTCTGGGTGATGAAGGCGAGATTGGCGGGGTCGCGCGGCTGGAAGGCGCGGGCGTCGTCCACGGTCTCGATCAGGGCGACAGCGCCTTGCGGAAGCTGGCCCATCGTGCCGATCACTTCGGGGTGGCCGGCATGGCCGATGAGGATGATCTCGCGGGCGTTCTGGTGGTGGCGCTCGGCCTCGACGTGCACCTTGGAGACGAGGGGGCAGGTTGCGTCGACATAGATCATGTTGCGGGTGCGCGCCTCGGCGGGGACCGATTTGGGCACGCCGTGGGCCGAGAAGATGACAGGACGGTCATCCGGGCATTCGGAGAGTTCCTCCACGAAGATGGCGCCGAGGGCTTCGAGCCGCTCCACCACATGCCGATTGTGCACGATTTCGTGGCGCACATAGACCGGGGCGCCCCATTTGGTCAGGGATTCCTCGACGATCTGGATGGCGCGGTCGACCCCGGCGCAGAAGCCCCGGGGGGCGGCCAGGCGGAGGGTGAGGGGCGGTCGGGCGGTCATTCGGGGGTCGATTCTCCTGCGCCTGGTAAGTTGCGTGCGGGCGCGATGGCCTTTAACACGGGCAAGCTATCAGATGGACCGGCCTTTACATACGGCCAAGACGGACACGCCGACGCATGCGCAAGACCTTCCCCCTCGTTCTGGCCCTCGTGGCGGCCCTCGCCCTTTCCGGCTGCGTGTCACGCCTCGCCCGCCAGCTCGATTCGACGCCGAATGCCGGCGCCTGCCCGGTCGGCGGGTCGATCTACGAGGCTTCGCGCTATGTGAAGTTCGCAGACGGCTCGGACGGTACCTTCCGGGATATCGCCTATACCGGCGAGATCACGGATGTCCGCCTGTATTGCCGCTATATCAAGGACATGCCGCTGGAAGCCGAGATCGAGATCGATTTCGCCCTCGGCAAGGGCCCGCGCGCCACCGCGTCGGAGCATGACTATCGCTATTTCGTCGCCGTCACCCGCCGCAATGGCAAGGTGCTGGCGAAGGAGTATTTCAACACGCGCGCCGAATTCCGGCGCGGCGATATCGCCAGCACGACCGAGCTGGTGAACAAGATTTCCATCCCGCGCGCCGACGAGTCGATCTCCGGCGTGAACTTCGAGATCGTCGTCGGCTTCGAGCTGACGCCGGAACAGCTCGAGTTCAACCGTTCGGGCCAGCGATTCCGCCTCGACGCTTCGGCGGGCTGACACCATGTCGAGCCTGGCGAAGGAGCTGTCGGCCGCTGCGGGGGCCGCGTTTGAAGGTATGGGGCTTGAGGCAAGGTTCGGCGAGGTGCGCCGCAGCGACAAGCCGGAGCTTGCGGATTTCCAGTGCAACGGCGCGATGGCAGCGGCGAAGGCGGCCGGGAAAAATCCGCGCGAGATTGCCGGCGAGATTGCCGCGAAGCTGAAGGCGCATGCGCTGGTGCTGTCGGCGGAAGTGGCCGGGCCGGGCTTCATCAACCTGCGGGTTTCGGACGCGGCGCTCTCGGCGCGGGCGGAAGGCGTGCGCGGCGATGCGATGGCGGGCGGCGAGAAGGCCGGCGATGCGCAGGTGACGGTGATCGACTTTGGCGGCGCGAACGTGGCGAAGCCCATGCATGTCGGCCACCTGCGCTCGGCGGTGATCGGCGACACGCTGCAGCGCATCTGCCGCTTTGCCGGCGACACGGTGATCTCGGACGTGCACCTCGGCGACTGGGGCCTACAGATGGGCCACCTCGTCACCGAACTGGAAGACGAACAGCCGGGCCTCGTCTATTTCGATGCGGCCTATACCGGGCCTTATCCGAAAGAGCCGCCGGTGACGATCGAGGATCTCGGCCGGCTCTATCCGCAGGCGTCGAACAAGGCGAAGGCGGATGAGGCGCGCAATGAGCGCAGCCAGAAAGCCGTTGCCGAAATGCAGGCGGGCCGGGCCGGCTACCGCGCGCTCTTGCGCCACTTCATCGACGTGTCGGTGGAGGAACTGAAGAAGGACTATGGCTTCCTCAACGTCTCATTTGACCTCTGGAAGGGCGAGAGCGATGTCGACCACCTGATCCCCGGCCTCGTCGAACGCTTCAAGCAGGCGGGCCTTGCCGAGGAGAGCGACGGGGCGTGGATCGTCCGCGTGGCGAAGGACAGCGACAAGAAGGAAATGCCGCCCGTGATGCTGGTCAACAGCCGCGGCGGCACGGGCTATCACACCACCGACCTCGCCACGATCGAAGACCGGATGGAAAACCTAACGCCCACGCCGGAGCGGATGCTGTATGTCGTCGACCAGCGCCAGGCGTTGCACTTCGAACAGGTCTATCGCGCCGCCGGCATGCTCGGCCTGATCGCGGAAGACCGGCTCGAACATATCGGCTTCGGCACAGTGAACGGGCCGGACGGCAAGCCGTTCAAGACGCGCGAAGGCGGCGTGCTTCGCCTTGCCGATCTCAACACCATGGCGCTGGAAGAAGCGTTCCGGAAAATCGAGGCCGCCGGCAAGCTGCCGGAAGACATGGGCGAGGAAGAGCGTTTCGACGTGGCGAAAAAGGTCGCCGTGGCGGCGCTACGTTTCTCCGACCTGATGAATACGCGGACCACGAACTATGTGTTCGATCTCGACCGCTTCACCAGCTTCGAAGGCAAGACCGGGCCCTACCTGATGTATGCGGCGGTACGGATCAAATCGGTGCTGCGCAAGGCTGCCGAGGCCGGGCATGTGCCGGGCGAGGTGGCGGTGACGGAAGACGCCGAACGCGCGCTCGTGCTGCAGCTCGACGGCTTCGGCGCCGCCGTGCTCGGCGCGCGCGAGAAACGCATGCCGCATATCCTGTGCGAACACCTCTACAACCTCGCGCAGGCCTTCAGCAGTTTCTACGCAGCCTTGCCGATTGCAGCGGAAACGGACGGCGCCAAGCGCGTAACCCGGCTGGCGCTGGCGGACGCCGTGAGGCACCAGCTGGAAACGGGGCTGGACCTGCTGGGCATCACAGTGCCGGAGCGGATGTAGGCCGGATTTCGGCCTGTAGCCTCTTTCCGACCTACTCATTGCAAAGAAGCTCTGCCTTATTTGTCCAGTGAGGCGAGGCCTTCCTCGGCGAGGTCGCGGTGGATGCCTTCGGCGGTTTCAAGGATGGCTTCGAGGGCGAGGCGGTGCGCGCGCTCCAAAGCTGCTTCGGCGGGGACTTCAATGTCGGGGCTGACGCCGATGCCTTCCCAGTTGCCACCGGTGATGGCGTTGTTGACGATCTGCATCGGGATGAAGGCAACGAAGCCTGCCGGGAGTGGACGATAGCCGCCGGGGGTTGCCGCGCCAGCAGTGGTCGCACCGACAAGCGTTGCGCGCTTCATGGCCTGCAGGTCATAGGCGAATTCCTCGGCCCCGGAACCGGTGCGCCCGTTGATCAGCACGAAGACAGGTTTGTCCGTGTACGCCGGAGTCCGGGGCTCTGCGTAGAAGGTGCGGCTTCCAGCCGGATCAACCGGATCCTGCACATGCACCGTGGCCGTGCGCTCGGCTAGGAGGTGGCCGATCACGTTGGCAACGCCGGCAGGCTCGCCGCCCGGTGCGCCGCGAACATCGATGATCAGCGCGCTGGTATCGGCCAGCATGCCCATCGCCGCCGCGAGCTTCTCGATACTCGGCTCGGCGTTGAGGAACATGTTGATCCGGAGGTATCCGACATTGCCCGCAAGCCAGCGCACATCCGGAATTTCGCCGCCGCGTAGACGGACTTCTTCATACAAGCTGGCGATATCTTCTGCCGAGGGCGGCGCATCGCTGAAGGTCGCGGTCACTTCCGGGCCCATGTAGCGGACGCGGAAGTGGCGATCATTGACGAGGGGCTTCACATGGGTGTCGATCCGGCTGATCAGCTCCGCGGCCGTGGCGGCATCGCTGAACACGCCGCGCTGTTCGAGGGCTTCGATTTCGCGCGCGGCCGCCGCGCCGCGCTCTCTGAAGGCGAAGCGGTCGCGCAGTTCATCTGCAAGGGAAATCACGACGTCGCGGTTTTCAGACCCGCTCATGCTGATGGCGGCCAGGTCTGGCTGCCCGTAGGGTTGGCCATAGGCCACGGCTGGCGCCGCCGCCATCGCGATGAGGGCGGCGCAGATGCGCGTCGAAAGTTTTTTGAACATTGAGCTCTCCGTCTGGTGTTCTGAGCAACAGATGCGGCCGGAGAGGCGTATGGATGCACCGGGGGGAAATATTTCTGCAGGTGCCGGGCCCGACCCCGCCGCCATGTTGCCATCCCCGCCGGGCGCTGCCATCAAGGGCGTTCGTGTTTGAACGTTCTGGTGGGGGCGCGCCGTGATTCTTCTGTATGCCTGGTTGCTGGCGGTGGCGGCTGTTGTGGTGGCCTATGTGATCGCAGGGCCTGTCTGGGTGAAGCGGCATTCGCTGCAGTTCCGTGTCGGTTCGGCCGAGCGGCGGGCGAGCGGGGCGTATGGCGAGATCGTGCTGGTTACGTTCGGCGCCGCGATGGTCTGGATGATCGACAGCGCCTGCCCGGATGTGACGCTTGAAAGTATCATCTCCGAAAACCCGCTTGCGACCCTGCTCGGCTTCATTGGCGTGGGCTTGATCGTTTATGTCCACGGCATCCGCACCGCGCAGGCCGCTGACCCGGATGAGCGCAAGCCGCTTTTCTACACTTACCTTGTCTATGGCATATTCAGTGTACTGTTCTTTGCCGGCGGCGCGGCGCTGATCGCGATGCTGGTGAAGCAGGCCCTGTTCGATGCAAACCGCCTGCAGGCCCTTGCGCAGGCCGCCATCGGAAACCTGCCGGGCAGCGCGGCTTCGGATTCCGACACGCTGATGCGCGGGCTCGAGATGTCCTATCTCGATATCCAGCTGATGCTGTCGCAGGCCGAGAACAGCATGACGCCGGTGTTCGTGTTCCTCGCCGGCATCTTCGCCATCAACCTCGCTGTGCGCCTGACGCCGCTGCGCAGCCTGTTCATCAACAATGCCGTGCTGCTGACACTCGTTTCCACGATGATCGGTATCCTCTCGGTCGTCGTCGTCGGAACCTGGACCTATGTCGGCAGCTATGCCTCGGTGATCAGTGAATATGTCGACGCGCTCATGGTGTTCCGCCAGAATACGCCCGACATGAAGCCGGAATATGTGACGCGCTATTCGCAGATCACCGTAGCGATGATCGACCAGAAATCGGTGCTGGCGTTCGTGACCCGCATCTCGAGTGAATGGGGCGGTGTTGCCGCCGCGCTCGGTATCGCGCAATGGGTGGTCGAACAGCTGAACCGGCCCGAAGCGAAGGAAAGCCCCGCGCATGCGGAGCCTGCAATCGAAGCCGAGGTGGCAGATGCGTAAATTCCTGATCCCAGCGGCGCTGTTTGCGCTGCTGGCCCTTTATCTCACACTCGCGGGGTGCATGACGTTGGCCGATAAGAACATTCCCGTCCGGCGTGCCGCGGCGCCCGCACCGCTCGCTCCGGCAAGCGAGCCGTTGAAAGTGATGATCTGGAATATCGGCTATTCCGGCCTCGGCGAAGAATCAGATCGGAAGAGCGTCGGGCAGGGAAAGAG
>DNFL01000271.1:0-206 GCA_003486945.1 Hyphomonas sp.
TGTTCGGCGGCGGCGCGCGGCGGCGCAATCCGGGACCGCAGAAGGGGCGCGATGTGCGCTACCGGGTCGAGATCGCGTTCGAGGATGCCGTCACTGGCGCGCGCCGGCGGATGACGATGGCGGATGGCAGCGCGCTGGACGTGAACATTCCAGCGGGCATCACGAGCGGGCAGACGCTGCGCCTCAAGAGCCAGGGCCAGGCGTCG
>DNFL01000271.1:483-3278 GCA_003486945.1 Hyphomonas sp.
GCTCTTCCGATCTCAAGAGCCAGGGCCAGGCGTCGCCTTCGGGCGGGGCGCCGGGCGATGCGCTGCTGGAAGTGGAAGTGTTGCCGAGCCCGGTCTGGACGCGTGAGGGCAAGGACCTGCGCATGCCGCTGAGCGTGGACCTGCGCACGGCGATCCTTGGCGGTACGGTAGAAGTGCGCACGCCTTCCGGGCCGGTGTCGCTGAAAGTGCCGGCGGGCACGAACACCGGCGCGCAGCTGCGCCTGAAGGGCAAGGGCGTGCAGGTGGCGCCGCCCGGGGACCTCTATGTGCGCATCGAGATCGTGCTCGCCGACCCGAAGGATGACGGCCTGCGCCGCTGGGCCGAGGGGCGCTAGGGCGGCGGCCTAAACTTGCGTGTCCGGATGTGGTAGGGTGGCCGCATCAAAAACACCGCCTGCGAAGCGGGCGATCTGGTGATGGGGACATAGCCATGAACATAAGGATTCTCGCAGCCTTCGCCGGGGCATTGATGCTCGGTGGATGTCATACTGTCTATGATTGGTTCAAGCCCGACGCGAAGCCGGAAGAGGCGCGCGTCGCGCCGGAGATTGTGGCCGAGCCGGAGCTCAGCCTTGCGGAACGGGCCGGGGCGCCCCTGTTTGAAGGCATGGGAGATTTCCACCGGACGATTTCGACTTCGAGCCCGGATGCGCAGAAGTATTTCGATCAGGGCATGGTTCTGTCTTTCGGGTTCAACCATGCCGAGAGCATCCGCTCGTTCCGGGCGGCGCAGAAGCTCGATCCGGAATGCGCGATGTGTTTCTGGGGCGAGGCGCTGGCGACGGGGCCGAACATCAATGTGACCAGCAAGGGCAAGGCGGTCATGTCGATGGCGGACCGGGAGGCGGCATACATTGCGATCCAGAAGGCCGTCGCGCTGAAGGACAAGGCAACGGTGCAGGAGCAGGGGCTGATTGACGCGCTTGCGGCGCGCTACAGCCCGGATTTCGATGCCGAGCGCGACCCGCAGGACATTGCCTGGGCGGATGCGATGGGCGCGTATGTCGAGACCTATCCGGGGGATGATGATGCAGCGGCGATCTATGCCGAAGCGCTGATGAACACGATGCCGTGGGACTATTGGTCCGCAGACGGATCACCGAAACCGGAGACAGTGAAGGTGATCGAAGCACTCGAGACGATCATTGAGCGCTCGCCGGAGCATCCACTGGCCTTGCATCTGTATCTTCATGCCGTCGAAGCCTCGGACGATCCGGGCAGGGCGGAGGATGAGGCGGACCGGCTGCTGACGCTGGTGCCGGGGTCTGGCCATCTGGTGCATATGCCGGCGCACATATTCTGGCGCGTCGGTCGGTATGATGATGCGGCCAAGGCGAATATCCAGGCGGCAAAGGTGGATGAGGACTATATCGCCCAGTGCAACGCACAGGGCTTCTATCCGGCGCTCTACTATCCGCACAACATCCACTTCCTGTGGGCGGCGGCGGGCATGTCCGGGCAGAGTGCGCTGACATTCGAGGCAGCCGGGAAGCTGGCTGACAATGTGCGGCTGGAACAGATCGAGGAATTCCCGACGATCGAGTTTTTCAAGACGGTGCCGTTGCTTTCGAAAGTGCAGTTTGCGAAATGGGACGAAATTCTCGATCTTGATGCTCCGCCTACGGACAGGGATTATTCCCGTGGCATCTGGCACTATGCGCGCGGTGTGGCACTGGCGCGAACCGGAGATCTCAAAGCGGCTGGCGCCGAAGAGAAGCTGCTCGCGGACCTTAAGGATACCGTGCAGATTGAGTTCCTTGATACAAACGACTATCCCGCCTCTGTCCTTCTCAACATTGCAGACCAGCTGCTGCTGGGCGAGATCGCGCAGGCCGGCGGAAAGAGCAAGGAGGCGATCGCGCACTTCGAAGCGGCTGTCGGCCTGCAGGATACGCTGCCCTACACAGAGCCGCCTTTCTGGTACTACCCGACGCGGCAATCGCTGGGGCAGGCCCTGATGAAGGCCAAGCGCTACAAGGATGCCGAGGCGGTCTATCGCCGCGACCTGAAGGAATATCCGCATAACGGCTGGTCGATGGCGGGCCTCGCTGGCGCGCTGGAGAAACAAGGCAAGAAGTCCGAAGCGATGCACCTGCGCGAGCATTTCGAGCATGTGTGGATGCATGCGGACGTCGAGATAGATTCGTCCCGGCTCTGACGGCGCGATCGGGGCGCCTCGACTCGTCCGGGCTTCAGGCGTAGCGTCCCTGGCGGCAACTCTGGGGAGGGTACAATGCCGCCATCTGAAATCGTTTATGTCGCCGGCGATAACTGGCTGGCCGTCCTGGCTGCGGCCGCGGCGATCTATTTCATCGGGTTCCTGATCTATGGCCTGATCTTCTCCAGCCTCTGGCTGAAGCTGACGGGGTACACGAAGGAGCAGCTGCAGCCGCACAGCTGGAAGATGTTCCTGTCGCCGATCATGCCGATTCTCACCGCCATCGGCCTGGCCATCCTGTTCAAGCTGGCACGGGTAGACAATATCGCGGTCGGCGTGGTGATCGCCTTCCAGATATGGTTCTTCCTGGTGATGCCTGCGCGGATGTACAACTTTGTGTACAGCCCTGAAAAGATTGGACATATGGTGCTCGACAGCATCCACCTTCTGCTTGGAATGTTGGTTGCAGGGGCGGTCATCGCGGGCTGGCGCTAGGGTGACTGCAGTTGAACTGCACCATTCACTTAACGTTCAGAGCATGGCCCGCATATGGAGCGCCATGAGACGGACGATTGCCTTCCTTGCTGCATGCGGCCTGCTCCTTAGATCGGAAGAG
>DNFL01000020.1 GCA_003486945.1 Hyphomonas sp.
CAGTCGCTGACAGCCGGCGCGTCCGGCAGGCTGTGGCAGGCGGCGAGGATCAGGGCGAGCGGGGCCGCGAGGGCAGGGAGGCTGAGTTTCATGGTGATGGAGTGAACTCGCCGGCCCGCCTTGTCCATCCTCTGATGACCTTCCGTCAGGCTTGCCGCCGCAGCGCTCCTTGTTCAAGGATGGCGCAAACACATCGCGCCCAGGGAGACACCGCTATGAAAACCCGCATCACCGAAATGCTCGGCATCCAGCACCCGATCGTGCAGGGCGGTATGCACTTTGTCGGCTTCGCGGAAATGGCCGCTGCGGTCTCCAATGCCGGCGGCCTCGGCATCATCACGGCGCTCACCCAGCGTACGCCGAAGGATCTCGCCAACGAAATCGCCCGCTGCCGCGACATGACCGACAAGCCGATCGGCGTGAACCTCACCTTCCTGCCCGCCGTCAACGCGCCGGACTATCCGGGCTATGTGAAGGCAATCATCGAAGGCGGCGTGAAGGTCGTCGAAACCGCCGGCAACAATCCGGTGCAGGTGCTCCCGGTGCTGAAGGACAACGGCATCAAGGTCATCCACAAGTGCACCGCCGTGCGCCACGCCCTGAAGGCCCAGAAGATCGGTTGCGATGCCGTCTCCGTGGACGGCTTCGAATGCGGCGGGCACCCGGGCGAAGACGATGTGCCAAACTTCATCCTCCTGCCGCGCGCGATGGACGAACTCGACATCCCCTTCATCGCCTCCGGCGGCATGGCGGATGGCCGTTCGCTCGTCGCCGCCATGGCGCTTGGCGCAGAGGGCATGAACATGGGCACCCGCTTCATCGCCACGAAGGAAGCGCCCGTGCACGAGAACGTGAAACAGGCGCTCGTCGCCGCCAGCGAACTCGACACCCGCCTCGTCATGCGCCCGCTGCGCAACACCGAACGCGTGCTGACCAACCCGGCCGTCGAGCGCCTGCTGCAGAAGGAAAAGGAACTCGGTTCCTCGATCAAGTTCGAGGACATCATCGAGGAAGTCGCAGGCGTCTACCCGAAAATCATGAAGGAAGGCGACATGGATGCCGGCGCCTGGTCGTGCGGCATGGTCGCGGGCCTGATCTATGACATCCCCACCTGCAAGGAACTGATCGACCGAATCATGGCCGAGGCCGAAGAGATCATCACCAAACGCCTTGCAGGCTTCGTGAAGGGCTGAAACGGAACGGCGCGTTTGCCGGTTAACCTTTGATTTTGAAGGTGTGAGATTCGCCCGACAGGCGGGGGGCATTCTCCTGTCAGGTGTAGACAGCGCTGTTTCGTTTCCATTATGTTCTGGCGACTCCGTGTAAGGCTTCGCCATGACCCCTTTCATCACCATCGGCTCAGCCGGCTTCGACCTCATCCACATCCTCCTGCTCGCGGCCGTGATCGGCCTCGGCGTTTACCTCTGGCAGGGCCGTCAGAAGGAGGCGATGCGGCTCGAACTGCTGGAGCGCGACCTCGACACCGCGCGCGCCGAAGCCGAACGCAACGGCCAGCGCGCGCTGACATTGGAGCGGGTCGCGCAGGAGGCGCAGTTGAAGCTCGCCGCCGCCGAAGCGCGCAGCGCAGAGGATGAGGCCCGCTTCTCCCAACTCGCCCAAGGCGTGCTCAGCCAGGCAAACCGTCTCTTCCTTGAACGTGCAGACGAGACCTTCAAGCGCCACAGGGAAGGGGCCCAGGGCGAACTCAAGGAACTGATGAAGCCAATCGGCGAGAACTTCGAAAGTTTCCGACAGCGCGTCGACGCCATCGAGAAAGTCCGCATCGAGGACAAGTCCGCAATACGGGAGCAGGTCGAGGCCATCCATGCGAGCCTGAAGGTGCACACGGCCGAAACCGGCAAGCTGGTCAACGCGCTCACTGCGCCCAAGGGCGGCGGGCGCTGGGGCGAGATGACGCTTCGCAATGTGATGGAACAGGCGGGCCTTTCCCAGCATTGCGACTTTTCCGAACAGCACAGCGAAGACACCGACAATGGCCGTCAGCGCCCGGATGCCATCATCCACCTGCCGGGCGGGCGCCAGATCGTGATCGATTCAAAGGTGTCCCTCGAAGCCTACATGGCCGCCAACGCGACGGACGACATGGCCCAGCGCGGTGCACACCTGAAAGCCCACGCCGCCAGCGTGCAGCGCCATGTGAACCTGCTTTCGTCGAAGGACTATCAGTCCAATCTCGGCAACCGGTTCGACTATGTGGCCATGTTCATTCCGGGCGAGAATTTCTTCGCCGCCGCCCTCGAACACGCGCCGGACTTGATCGAGAAGGCGATGGGCAAACTGGTGATCGTCACCACGCCGACCACGCTCATCGCGCTCGCCCGCACTGTCGCGCATCTCTGGCGCCAGCACGAAATGAACGCCAACGCGATGGAGGCCGCCGAACTCGGCGCCGAACTCTATGTCCGCATCGGCAAGATGCTGGAGCATATGCAGAAACTCGGCAAATCCCTGAACGGCTCGGTCGATGCCTTCAATGATGTCATGGGCTCGGTAGACAAGCGCGTGATGCCGACCCTGCGCCGGTTCGAGGAATTGTCGATTGCCCCGCCTGCAAAGACCGCTGCGGAGCCGAAGCTGATCGAGGCCCGGGCGAAAGCGCCGAATACGCCGGCCGAACTCGACCTCACCCCGCCGCGCAAGGCGCTGGCGCCGGATTAGACCCCCAGACACTCCCCCGTTGACGCGCGCGTAAGGGCTGCCTATCTCACCGCCATGGCTATCCGCGAAATCCTCACCGTCCCCGATCCGCGCCTGAAACAGGTGTCGAAGCCCGTTGAGGGCGGCGTCACGGACGAAATCCGCGCGCTCATGGATGACATGCTGGAAACCATGTACGACGCCCCCGGCATCGGTCTCGCTGCCATCCAGATCGGCGTGCCGCTGCGCGTCATCGTCATGGACCTCGCCCGCGAAGGGGAGGAACCCCAGCCGCGCTATTTCGTGAACCCCGAAATCCTCGAGACGGTAGAAGAAACCAAGCCGTATGAGGAAGGCTGCCTCTCGGTGCCGGACATCTTCGATGAGGTCGAGCGCCCGGCCCGCTGCCGCATCCGGTATCTCGATTACAACGGCAACCCCGTGGATGAATGGGCCGAAGACCTCTACGCCGTCTGTATCCAGCACGAGATGGACCATCTCGAAGGCACGCTCTTCATCGACTACCTCTCGCGCCTGAAACGCGACCGGGCCATCGACAAGGTCAAGAAAGCCCGCCTCCGCGCCATCCGCGAAGACGCGAACTGATCCTCTCCATATCCCGGACAATGGAAGTCCGCTCATCCCGGCGAAAGCCGGGACCCAGAACAATTGCAGAAGACTGGTTCCCGGCTTTCGCCGGGAT
>DNFL01000252.1:0-5103 GCA_003486945.1 Hyphomonas sp.
CCGGCAACAAGACCTGGATCACCCATCCTGTGCGCGCAGACCTGATGACGCTGATGGTGCGCACCGATCCGGCCACGAACAATTTCTCCGGCCTCTCGATGTTGCTCGCCGAGAAGCCGCGCGGCACGGACGCGGATCCATTCCCGGCAGAGGGAATGACCGGCGGCGAGATTGAAGTGCTCGGCTACCGGGGTATGAAGGAATACGAGATCGGGTTTGATGGCTTTAAGGTGAAGGCGGAGAACCTGCTCGGCGGCAAGGAAGGGCAGGGCTTCAAGCACCTGATGGCGACGTTCGAGAGCGCCCGCATCCAGACTGCGGCGCGCGCCATCGGTGTGGCGCAGAACGCGTTCGAGATCGGCCTGCGTTATGCGCTCGACCGCAACCAGTTCGGACAAGCGATCTTCGGCTTCCCGCGCGTGTCGAACAAACTCGTGATGATGGCTGCCGAACTCCTCGGCGTGCGCCAGCTCACCTATTTCTCGGCGCGCCAGAAGGATGGCGGCAAGCGCTGCGACCTCGAAGCCGGCATGGCGAAACTGCTCGCCGCGCGCGTCGCCTGGGCAGCGGCAGACAATGCCGTGCAGATCCATGGCGGCAACGGTTTCGCCCTCGAATACCAGATCAGCCGCGTGCTTCAGGATGCGCGCATCCTGAACATCTTCGAAGGCGCAGGCGAAGTGCAGGCGATGGTGATCGCCCGCCGCCTGATCGAAGGCGGCAACTGAAGCGGCACGCTTAGGCGCATCGGCGCGCATATGTTACATCCTGCCGGGCACCTGCTCCGAAGGGCAGGCAAGGAGGCTTCGTCATGACGGAGACGGAAGTTCAGCACCCAGCGGAGCGCACGAAGCGCCGGCCGGAATGGCGCCGCCGTTTGCGCGTGGCGCGTTGGCGCGGCATTCGAGAAATCCACCATAAAGAAGTGGTCGAATATGTGCGCGGCGAAGGCACCCTGACGGGCCGTTATATTTTCATGACCGTGATGTCCTGCGGCATTGCGATCCTCGGCCTTCTGCTGTCCTCGCCAGCTGTCATCATCGGCGCGATGCTGATCTCGCCGCTGATGGGACCGATCATGCTGATGGGCTTCTCGCTCGCGATCCTTGATCTCGCCGCGCTGCGCCAGGCGGTGATATCGCTGGTGATCGGCAGCGCGGTTGCGCTGGCAACCGCCTTCCTGATCGTGTTCTTCTCTCCGCTAACGGAAGTGACGACCGAAATTCTCGCGCGCACACGGCCGAATTTCTTTGACCTCCTCGTTGCCATTTTCTCCGGGTTCGCGGGCGGTTACGCTGTTATCCACCGCAAGGGCGAAACCATCGTTGGTGTCGCCATCGCCACCGCGCTGATGCCGCCGCTGGCTGTAACGGGGTATGGCATCGCCACCGGCCACTTCATGTTTGCCGGCGGTGCTTTCTTCCTGTTCATGACGAACCTGCTGGCGATTGCGCTATCGGTCACCATCCTTGCGCGTTTCTACGGCTTCGGCGAACGCCATAGTCCGAAGCACGCGGCCTGGCAGAATGCGCTGATCGTTTCTGTCTTCCTGGCGTTGTCGATCCCGCTCGGCCTGTCATTGCGCGATATCGCCTATGAAGCCCGTGTGCGCGATGTGGCGCGCGAAGCCATTGCGGTGCCGTTTGAAGCCCGCGAAGTGCGCATTTCGGATTTCGACGTCACGTTTCCGCGCGCGGGCGATCATCGCATAGCGGTGCGCGCCACCGTGCTGACGCCGGAGCGGGTGCCCACGGCTGAAGCTCAGCTTGCGGAGCAACTCAGCGAACGCTTCCGTCGCTCAGTCGGTGTCACACTCGACCAGTTGATCATCGATGATGATATGGGCTCGGAACGCGCGCGCCTTGCCGCAGTTGCAGAATCTTCATTTGGCGCGCCGATGCGGGCGCAGATGGCGCAGATTGAAGCCGCGGCAGCAGACCGCCGGACGGAACGCGAACTGCGTGCGGCTTTTCCGTTCGGCCTTGTCGCCGCAGACATCAATCCTTCGGCGCGCCGCGCGGTGTTTTCCGCTGCGCCAACAGACGGCGTTTCGCTCTCTGCTTTCCGCCGGCTGGAGGCGGGCCTGCAGCGCAATTATGCCGACTGGGAAATTCGCGTCGATCCTCCGAAGTTGGAGTTTGCACCGCTTGTGTTCGGCGGCGAAGTTGTCGGCCTCGGCGCCGGCCATGCGGCAGAGATCGCAGACATCGCCTGGGCCTTGTCGCGCTGGGGCGTGACAGACGTGGACATCATCACCTTCCTGCCAACAGCGGTGGCGGCGGCTTCCTTCAACGAAGCAAGCCTTGGCCATCGCCGGGCGTCGGCCATCGGCGCAGAGCTCGCAAAGTCCGGGATCAGTTTCACGATCTCGGGCGAGTTCCGCACCACCGGCGACGCTGCGAGGGACCGTGAAGTGGCCCTCCGCCGCGGCAACGAGATCGCGATCCGTCCGTCTCCGGACTAACGGATCACGCCGCCGAGCGGGGCGATGTCTGCCTTCTCGTGCTGAATGATGACCTTCGCGCCGAGACGCTGGGCACGTTCCTCGAACGCGGCCATCGAGGCCAGCGTCTGCTCTTCATTAAAGTTGAAGCGCGGCACGCGCGAAAGCGGGCGGCTTTCGGCGCGGTGATAGAGGTCCCCGGTCAGAAGCACATAACCGGTCTCCGGCATGTTCAGCTGCAGCGACGTATGCCCCGGCGTGTGGCCCGGTGTTTCGAAGATCACGGCGGTGCCATCGCCGAACACATCCTTCTCGCCGGTGAAGCCTTCGCGTTGCAACCCGCCGAAGGCCTGGAACAGCGCGGCCTGGCTCGGATCAACCTGCGGCGCCGATCCGTCCGGCGGGATGATCACGTCAAGCTCGGACTGGTGCGCGAGCCAAGTTGCGCCCTGCACCTGGTCGATCTGGCCGATATGATCGAAATGGCTGTGCGAGACGGAGACATAGGTAATGTCTGCCGGCGTCAGGCCGAGCTCGGCGAGTTGATCCGTGATCGTTGCGTCCAGCGAAACGGTGAAGATCGCCTGTGTCGTTGGTCCCGCGACCGCGAGGATGCCCGGAAGGCCGGTGTCCCACAGCAGGCGGCGGCCATCCGGATGGTTCACGAGATAGCAGGTGTTGGTGAACTCGCCCGCCTGGCCGGCATAGTCTCCGGCGGAAGAGAAGGCGTCGAGGTCCGAGATGGCGATGGTGCCGCAATCGAATACGTTGACGGTGAGCGCCGGAGCTTCGGTGATTTCTGCGCCTTCCGGCTCGGCCGGCGCCGTTGCGGCCGGCGTACAGGCGGCGAGCACTGCCGCGCTTGCGGCGGAGGAGAGGAGAAGAGCGAGGCGCATGGGCGTTTCCTTTCGTGCCTTGTAGTCTCTTGTCAGTCTTCGAATGTCAGGCCGCCGCGCTCGGCGATCCGGTAGAAGCAGCTGCCGCGGCCCGTATGACAGGCGCCGCCGGACTGGCGGACTTTTAGGAGCACGGCGTCCTGGTCGCAGTCGACGCGCACTTCGAGCACTTCCTGGATGTGGCCGGAGGTTTCGCCCTTGACCCAGAGCGCACCGCGCGAGCGCGACCAATAGGTTGCGCGCCTCGTCTCCAGCGTCAGGCGCAGGGCTTCGGCATTCATCCAGGCGAGCATCAGCACTTCGCCCGTCTCCGCATCCTGCGCGATGGCCGCGATCAGCCCATTGGCATCGAAGTTCGGACGCAGCTCGGGCGCCTCGTCCTGCGCGCTGCCTTTCAGGGGAGGGGGGAATTCGGTCATCGCCCCGAGGGGTAGGAGCCCCGCTCCTTCGGGTCAAGCGCCATCCCGGGGCGCTGACAAACGGTGGGAAACCAGAATAGACTGCGCGGAGATAAACGGGAGGACTATCATGGCGGCCTATCGGGAAATTCTCACATCGGTCTCCGATCATGTGCTGACCATCACACTGAACCGCCCGGACCGGCTGAATGCCTGGACCGGGATCATGCAGAGCGAGGTGGAAACGGCGATCCGGGCGGGCGGGGCAGATGAAGCTGTCCGCTGTATCGTGATCACCGGCGCTGGGCGCGGATTCTGCGCCGGGGCGGACATGAACAACCTCCAGACCATCCAGGCGAGTGCGGGTGAGCACTACAATGACAAGACGCCGGACCTGAAGCCGAAGGATGTTTCGCCGTTGGAGCAGACTTTTCCGGGCCGGTTCGGCCATATGTTCGCCTGCCCGAAGCCCATCATCGCGGCCATCAACGGGCCTTGCGCCGGCATTGGCCTGATCCTGACACTGTTTGCGGACATGCGCTATGCCGCCGCCGATGCGAAGTTCACGACCGCCTTCTCGCAGCGCGGGCTGATTGCCGAGCATGGCATTGCCTGGCAATTGCCGCGCCTTGTCGGTGAAGCGAATGCGCTGGACCTGTTGTTCACCGCGCGCAAGTTCAGCGGCGCGGAAGCCGAACGCCTCGGCCTCGTCAACCGCGCGCTGCCGGGCGAGGAGTTGATGGGTTTTGTCGGCGAACTTGCACATCATCTGGCCACGCAGGTTTCGCCGCGCTCGGTGGCGATCATGAAGCGGCAGATCCGCGAGAGCTATTTCCAGTCCTACGCGGACTCTCTTGCAACTGCGGACGCCGAAATGGAGAAGAGTTTCGCGACACAGGATTTCAAGGAAGGCATTGCGAGCTTTGTCGAGCGCCGCGCGCCGGCTTTTACCGGGAAATAGGAGCATCATGACCCGCCGTATCGATATCGTCGAAGTCGGCCCGCGTGACGGGTTGCAGAATGATCCTTCCAACCTGACGGTTGAGCAGAAGCTGGAATTCATCGCGCGGCTGGAAGCGGCAGGTGTGCGCCGGATGGAATCTGGCAGTTTCGTTTCGCCGAAGGCTGTGCCGAAAATGGCGGATTCGCCGGCTGTGTTCGCGGGGCTCGACCGGACGAAACCGACGCGGCACATCGCGCTCGCGCTGAATGAGACGGGCATGCGACGGGCGATCGAGGCTAAGGCGGACGAGATAAACTTCGTGCTTGTGGCGGGCGGGGGGGTTGGGGGGGGGGAACCAAGGATGAGACCGCCGGGAAAAGGCGGNAAGGCGGGGAGGGGGGGGCCGCCGGGGGGCGGGGGGGG
>DNFL01000252.1:5234-5564 GCA_003486945.1 Hyphomonas sp.
TAAACTTCGTGCTTGTGGCGGGCGAGGGTTTCGGGCGGCGCAATCAAGGCATGAGCCCGCAGGAAAGCGCCGATATGCTGGCGAGGTGCGCGCCGCTGGCGCATGAGGCGGGCATTCCGCTGTCGGCGACGATCTCGGTTGCGTTCGGTGATCCGTACGACGGAGACGTTGATATCGCAGTGGTCGGCAATCTGGCGGCGCTGGCGCAGCGAGCCGGTGTGGGCGAGCTGGCGCTAGGCGATACGATCGGCGCGGCGACGCCCTGGGAAGTACGCAAGCGGATCGACCGTGTACGGATCGAAGCGCCAGACGTATTCCTGCGCATGCATT
>DNFL01000158.1 GCA_003486945.1 Hyphomonas sp.
GCAGGCGCGCGAGCTCGTCGCGCTTCAGCCGCCCGACGCCGTGCTCGGCCGAGATTGATCCGCCGAATTCCATCACGGTGTCGAACACCGTGCGCGTCACCGCCGCCTCGTGTTCCTTCAGCACCGGCGCCGCCGCGCCCGCAGGCTCGACCACGGAATAGTGCAGGTTGCCGTCGCCGACANNGCCTGTTGCTGCAGGTTATCCGCGACGAATAGCAGAAGGAGGAAAAAATCAGCGCGGCCCTGGCAGCTTCCCTGGATTCATCAAGCCTGCGGGATCGATTGCCTTCCTGATCGTGCGCATCAACCCGATTTCGGTGGCCGATTTGTAGCGCAGGATTTCCTCACGCTTGAGCTGACCGATGCCGTGCTCGGCAGAAATCGAACCATTGAGCGCATGCACGCTGTCATGGACGATGCGGTTGACCGCGGGCTGGCTGGCCAGGAAAGCGGCGTTGTCGGCGGCATCGGGCTGCGACAGGTTGTAGTGCAGGTTGCCGTCGCCGACATGGCCGAAGATCACAAAGTCCGCCGGCGGAACAATCTTGCGCACATTCGCGTTGCAGGCCTCGATAAAGGCCGGAATGCGGCTGACCGGCACGGAGATATCCTGGTTCAGCGCCGTGCCATAGGCGCGCTTGGAAAGGGGAATCGTCTCGCGGATATGCCAGAAGGATTTCGCCTGCGTCTCGCTCACCGCAATCGCCGCGTCCTGCACGAGGCCCGCCTCCGCGCCGGCTTCCAGCGCATCGGTCAGCAAGGCTTCGGCCTGCGCCGCTTTCGGCTGCGAGATTTCTATCAGCACCCGCCACGCCGCATTCGCCGGCAGCGGATCGCGCGTACCCGGAACATCGGCGACAACCATCGCGACAGCATTCGCCGGGATGATCTCGAAACTCGTCACCGAGTCGCCCGCATGATCGCGCACCAGCGCCAGCAGCTTCACCACATCCTCCGCCGTCGCCACGACCACCCAAGCCGCCGCGCGCTGCACTTTCGGGAACAGCTTTAACGTCGCCGCCGTGATCAGGCCAAGCGTGCCTTCCGCGCCGGCGAACAGGTGCTTCAGGTCATAGCCGGTATTGTTCTTGCGCAGGCCCGAAAGCCCGTCCCAGATTTCGCCGGAAGGCAAGACGACTTCCAGCCCGAGGATCAGATCGCGCATCATGCCATAGCGCAGCACCGCCACGCCGCCGGCATTGGTCGAGATCAACCCGCCGAGCGTCGCGGTGCCTTGCGAGCCGAGCGCGAGCGGAAACAGCCGGTTCGCGTTCTCCGCCGTCTCCTGCGCCATCACGAGCGTTGCGCCCGCTTCCATCGTCATCGAATTGTTGAACGGGTCGACCTCGCGCACGGCCTGCATCCGCGTCATCGACACGCACACTTCGCCGTGCGGCGTGCCACCATCGACGAGGCCGGTATTGCCACCCTGCGGCGTGATCGCGACGCGGTGCGCGGCGCAGAGCTTCACCAACGCTGCCGCTTCCTCCGTCGAGGCGGGCCGCGCGATGAAGGGCGTGCTGCCGGAAAAGGTCCCGCGCCAGGGCGTCGAAGCGGCGAGCAGTTTCTCCGGATCCTCCGTCCAGCCCTTCGGGCCGAGCAGGTCTTTGGCAGCGGAGAGGAAAGCGGGGGGCGGGTTGATCATGGGGGTAAGTTTAGGGCGTGATGTTGATAAAGGCGATAGGTACAAATCTCGTCATCCCGGGATTTGCGCAGCAAATGCCCGGGACCCAGAGCGTCCGGTCAACTGGGTCCCGGTTTTTGCGCCTTCGCGCAAAACCGGGATGATGGCAAACTTACTTTCGCGGATTAGGAGCGTAGCTTCCGCATCGCCTCAGCAATCGCATGCTCACCCAGCGCCCGGGTCACACCCGCGCGCATCTCCGGCGTCTTGTTCTGGCCGAGCTTGGTGATGCCTTCGAAGCGCGTGGGCACCATCTCGAAAGCGCGGATGGCGCGGACCATGCGGTCGAAGGCCGCCGGGGCCATCTTTGCGCGCGTCCAGGGCGGCTTTGGCAGCAGGCGCGTTTCGAATTTGGCTGAAACATCATCGAGGAAGCGGGCGGCATCGGTGGGCGCGGGTATGCCTTCCGCCTCGACCGAGAGGTAATTCCAGGTCGGCACCTGGTCGGGCACGTCGCCATACCAGTCCGGCGAGATATAGGCCTCAGGCCCCATGAAGACGATCAGCGCCGGCGCGCCCGCCTCAAGGCGCTTCGTCACCGGATTGTTCGCAGACAGATGAAACCGCAGGCGCACGCCGCCATCTTCGCCGCGCGTCGCGAGAACCGGCGAGTGTGCGGCCAGCGGCAACGCCTCGCCATTCACCGCGATCAGGCCCAGCGGATAGTCGCGGATGCGGGCAAGCAGCGTGTCAGTGTCAGTCTCACGGAACAGCGGGGCGGGGTGCATGGGTCAGAACAGGTTTCCCTGCTCGCCTTTGCGCGCCGCAGGCTTTCTCCGCGCGGGCGCGCCACCATTTGTGGGTACGGCAGTCACATCGCCATCGGCGAAACTGATGCGCAATTCATCCGCGCCCGAAGCAATCTCGGCAGAGCGGATCAGCTGGCCATCCGGGCCGCGCACGATGGAATAGCCGCGCTTTAGCGTCGCCTGATAAGACAGGGTTTCGAGCAGCTTGCCCTGCGCCTCCAGCGCTGTCTTCTGGCGCGCCATCAGCCTGTCCAGCGCCGGGCGCGCGCGCACGGCAACATCGCGCAAGCGCTGACGGCTCGCGCGGATTTCGGATTTCAGCAGCGCCGGTGAAAGCTGCAGGCGCGAAAGCTTCACGCGAGCCTTCTGCGTCAGCGCCAGCGCCGCCTTCGGCAGGTTCGCCGCGGCAAAGTCCAGCCGCTGGCGGGCCGGTTGCAACAGGCTTTCCGGGCGCGGCAGGCGCGCGGCGGAAAGTTTGTCAGCGGCGCGCGCCACCGTGCGCGTCAGGGCGCGCTTCAGGCGCTGGCCGCTTTCCTCGACGCTGAGCAACAGTTCCGTCCGTACA
>DNFL01000091.1:0-675 GCA_003486945.1 Hyphomonas sp.
AAAGGGAAGTCGCGCACGCCGCTCTCATGCAGCTTGTGGCACAGCTCTGCCGCCCCCGTCGCCGTCACCATGTCGCGCGTCTCATCGTCTTCCTCGAGCCCGTCATACAGCCGGTCCAGCCATGCTGGGATCGAGGCCTGCACCATCGCCGCCATCCGCTTCAGGCCGGCAAAGTTCGGCTGCAGCATGATGCCCGGCACAATCGGCAACGTCACGCCGCCCGCATGCGCCTTTTCCAGAAACTCGAAATACACGTCCGGCTCGAAGAAGAATTGCGTGATTGCCCGGTCCGCACCAGCATCCTGCTTGGCTTTCAGAAACGCGATCTCCGCATCCCATCCCTTGTTCTCGGGGTGAAGCTCCGGATAGCACGAGACCGAAATCTCAAAACACTTGCCCAGCTCCGGCCGGTGTTCCCTCAGCCCACGGATGAGATCGACCGAGTCAAGAAATCCGCCTGGATGCGGCTCAAACTTCGCGCCCATGCCCGCCGGCGGGTCGCCCCGCAGCGCCACGATATGTTTCACGCCCGCCTGCCAGTAATCCTCGGCAACCGCGAGCACTTCCGCCTTCGTCGCGCCCACACAGGTCAGGTGCGCTGCCGGCCGCAGGCTCGTCTCCGCCACGATACGGCGCACCGTGTCATGCGTGCGCTCGCGCGTGGAGCCGCCGGCG
>DNFL01000091.1:928-4645 GCA_003486945.1 Hyphomonas sp.
CGCTCGCGCGTGGAGCCGCCGGCGCCATAAGTCACGGACACAAAGTCCGGCGCCATCGGCTCCAGCCGCTTGATCGTGTCCCACAGGCGCGTCGCCATCGCCTCGCTTTTCGGCGGGAAGAATTCAAACGACACCCGGAGAGGGTCGCGCGTCTTGTCCGCTTCCGTCAGTGTCCGGATCATGCTGCTTTCGCCTTCTTCAGGGCCGGCTTCGTTGCGCGCCAGATATTCACGGTCAGTCCCGGCTCCGCCATCTCCGGCGGATCAAAGCTGCGCGGCGCTTCAAGGTTCAGCCCCGCCTGCCGCGCCCAGTCCGCCAGCGCATCATGGCGCACGCCCAGCCTGCGGTGCCCATGCTCCGCGCGCAGGAATTCCAGGTCATGCGGCGCAAAGTCAATCACCAGCAGTGTCCCGCCCGGAACCAGCAGGCGCGCCGCTTCCGCAATCGCCTCACCCGGCGCATCCAGATAGTGCAGCACCTGATGCACAATCACGAGATCGGCCGATGCATCCTCGAACGGCGCCGCCGTCACATCGCCAAACCGCACGCGGCTATTGCTTGCCCCGACCTGCGCCAGGTTTGCCCGCGCCACGGTCAGCATCCGGTGGCTGAAGTCGATGCCCTCCGCCTCCACCGCGCGCGGCGAAAAGAGTTGCAGCATCCGCCCTGTGCCCGTGCCGAAATCCACCACGCGCCGGTAAGGTCCCGGTCCGGCCAGATCCAGCAGCGTGTCTTCGATGGCTTCATTCGGAAAGTGCAGGGCGCGTAGCGAATCCCAGTTCTCCGCAATGCTGGAGAAATAGGCTTCGGCCTCTGCCGCCCGCGCCTGCATCACTTCATGCAGCTTGTCGCGGTCCTCCTGAAACTCGAGCGCCTCCAGCGAGGCCTGCGCGAACAATCCGTCCAGGAATGCCAGGCCCGCCCCGGCCCGCGCCGCGCGGTAAAACACGAACGCGCCCTCCGGCAGCCGCTCCGCCAGCCCCGATTCGGCCAGCGTCTTCAGATGGTGCGACAGGCGCGGCTGGCTCTGCCCCAGCACCTGCACTAGTTCGCCCACCGAAAGGTCATGATGGCGCAGCAGCGCCAGCAGCCGCAGCCGGGTCGGTTCACCGGCAGCCTTCAGCTTGTCGAGCAGATCGTCAAAGGTTGTCATGCAATCATATAAACATCCATTTATATGATATGGCAACAGGCGAACCGCGCGCCGTTCGTTTAGCTCTGCTCAACGGTGTGGCCGAAATACTACGGCCGCCGCGCCACCTGCCACCCCACCCCGTTGAACCTTTTTAAAGCTAACTCCATTTAAGCAATGACGTTTGCAGGATTCCTCCCATGAAACTGACTGCTGGCGCAGCCCTCGTCTCGCTCGCCCTGACCGGTTGCGCCACTGCCCCGGCTCCCGGTCCGGGCGACATTGCCGACCCATATGAGGGGTTCAACCGGCGCATGTTCGCGTTCAACAACGGGGTCGACAAATACGCCGTCGCTCCGGCCGCCAATGTTTACAAGGCCGTAACGCCGGACTTCGCCCGCGACCGCGTCAGCGACTTCCTCGGCAACCTGCGCGCCCCAGTCACCTTCGCAAACGACGTCCTCCAGGTCGAACCCTCCCGCGCCGGCACCACCTTTGCCCGTTTCGGCATCAACACCACGGTCGGCCTCCTCGGCCTGTGGGATGCGGCCGAACACATGGGGCTGCGGGGCCACCGTGAGGATTTCGGCCAGACATTGGCGGTCTGGGGCATCGATTCGGGCCCCTACCTCGTCATGCCCCTGCTTGGCCCGACAACCCCGCGCGATCTTTTTGGCCGCGGCGTCGATATGGCCATAGATCCGGTCAACTACGTCCAGTTCGACAATGACAAGGACAGTGACGTCGCCATCCGCGTCGGCCTCGGCGTGGTCGGCGGCCTGAACGCCCGTGTGCAGTTTGATGACCAGATTGAAACTTTGAATTCCCAGCCGGAGCCTTACATCGCTCTGCGCCGCATCTATTCATCTTCGCGTCAGGCGGAGATCGCTAATGGCAGGGTCGATGAGGCGACCGCCTATGATGATCTCCCAGATTTTGACGAATTTGAAGAGTAGTCAGCGGCGACCTTGAACAAAGGAGACTACACCGTGAAGCGTTTCATCCGATCCACCCTCGCGGCGTCGGTCATCCTCGCAGGCGCCCTCCCCGCCTTCGCGGATGCCAAGACCGAAGCCTATGTCCAGAAGAACGCCTCCGAGGTGTTGCAGACCCTGAACAACCCCAAGCTCTCCCCGCCGGAGCGCACGGCAAAGTTCAGCGCCTACATGGACCAGTTCACCGATCTCGACGCCGTGTCGAACTTCGTCATCGGCAAGTACAGCCGCCGCTTCACCGAAGCTGAGCTGACGAATTATCGCAAGGCGTTCCGCGAATATGCGCTCGCCGTCTACCAGTTCGAGCTTGATGCCTATCGCGGCGAAGCCGTGCAGGTAAAAAACTCGGTCGACCGTTCGCCGACGGACTCCATCGTCAACACGGTGATCAAGCGCCAGGACGGCAAGGACATGGACGTGCGCTGGCGCGTACAGGGCAGCGAAGGCAACTACCAGGTTGTTGACGTCGCCCTCAATCTCGACGGCAACCTGATCTGGCTCGCCATCGAACAGCGCGCCCAGTTCATCGCCCTGCTCGACAACAACAATGGCTCGGCCGACAAGCTGATCGCCAAGATCAATTCGATGACCAACGACCTGAAGGCTAAGGCCCGCAGCTAGGCCGGCGTTCATCCGTACAAAAACAAACGCCCTGACCCGCAAGGTCAGGGCGTTTTCTTTTGGCCGGGCAATACCTTCTAAGGCGTCGCCACTTCCGGCAGGCTGTAGGTGATCGGCGCGCCCGGCCCCATGTCAAGGCCGAGATAGAACCAGCCCACCGTCAAGATCACGCCGGAAATCAGCAGCCAGACCGAGTAAGGCAGCATCAGCGCCGTCAGGCTGCCGAGGCCGAAATCCTTCTGCCAGCGCTGCGCGAAGATCAGGATCAGCGGGAAGTAGACCATCAGCGGCGTGATGATATTCGTCGCCCCGTCGCCTACGCGGTAAGCCGCCGTCGCACCTTCCGGCGACACGCCCAGCAGCATCAGCATCGGCACAAGGACCGGCGCCAGCAGCGCCCATTTCGCGCTCGCCGACCCGATGAACAGGTTGAGGAAGCCCGTGAAGATCACGATCAGCCCAAGCACAACCGGCAGCGGCAAGCCGCTCGATTCAATTGCGCCTGCGCCGTGCACAGCCCCGATCAGGCCGAGGTTCGACCAGCCGAACATCGCCACGAAATGCGCCGCCGCGAAGGCCAGTACGAGGTAATACCCCATGTCCTTCATCGCCTCGGTCATCATCGCCACCAGGTCGCGGTGCCCCTTGATCGATCCCGCCGCTGCGCCATATGCCCAGCCGGCAAACAGGAACATCAGGAAGAAGGCCGCCACCAGCGACTGGTAGAGCGGCGCCAGTGTGGCGTGCACGGAGCAATCGCCCGCAGCCATCGCGTCCGCCGGACAGGCCTCCTCATTGATCAACGGCGTACCGGGCCCGAAGGTCATGAAAATCCAAAGCCCCACCACGGCCAGCGACGCCATGCCCGCCCAGGCAAGGCCCTTTTTCTGCGCCGGCTCCAGCGGCTTGTCCTCGTCGCCGAAATCCTTCGCCTGCTGCTCCGTCGGCGTCCATTTGCCAAGGCGCGGC
>DNFL01000091.1:4866-5115 GCA_003486945.1 Hyphomonas sp.
GGCGTCCATTTGCCAAGGCGCGGCTCGATGATCTTGTCGGTCACGAACCAGATGATCGGCAGGTAGATCACCAGCAGGACCGAGATGAAGAACCAGTTGCCGGCAATGTTCACGTGCAGCCCTTCGACGAGCTGCGAATTGTTCACCGCCTGCTGCGTGATGCCGAACAAGAGCGCATCAAGCTGGCCTGGCAGGAGGTTTGCGGAGAAGCCGCCAGAAACGCCGGCGAACGCCGCCGCAATGCCCGCA
>DNFL01000091.1:5328-5475 GCA_003486945.1 Hyphomonas sp.
GACGCCCGCGAACGCCGCCGCAATCCCTGCGATCGGGTGCCGGCCCGCTGCCGCATAGAGAATCGCCGCCAGCGGGATCAGCACCACATAGCCCGCATCCGAGGCATGGTTCGACAGCATCGCAATCAACGCTACCACCGGCGTCAG
>DNFL01000236.1 GCA_003486945.1 Hyphomonas sp.
CGCAGTGACAGAGGCAGCGCGCCTGCGCCGGAGGCAAGTCCGGATCGGTCCTAGTCCGGCGCCTTAGCCCGCGAGGCGTTGGCGGCTGACCCGAAAATGCCTTTCGCCATCAGGGACGTCTCGCTGTCGCGCCGCTTCTGAAAGACATCAGCGCGGTAGGCGTGCACGGCCGCATTTTCCGGATCTGCCAGGGCGGCCATTTCTGCGAGATGACACGCCAGGCGAATATCCGTGTCGCATAGGTCTGAAGCGCGTTTGGCCAAAGCAACCGGGCCGCCGGCCATGCGGGCCACTTCCCGGGCGAGATCCTGATCACGTGCAGGTTTAAGCTGCGCCGGGTTGCCGTCATACCAACCTCCATAGAGGCGCCAAATGTTGCGCACGATAAATTCCGGCTCGTCATATGCCGGGCGCAGATAAGGCTTCTCGAGGAGCGCCGGATCAACTTTCACGGCGTGCACGATTTCGTTCAGGCGTGCGCCGCTGTTCATCATATCGAGCGTGTCGTTTACGAGCTTGTCCAGAACGTCCGCGACTTCTGTCAGGACAGCGCGGATGCGTGCCTCGCCGTCGATCGGAAGCCCGTGCGCTGGCAGGAACAGTTCAGCGCCTTTCTTGGCCATATCGCGCAAAGCCGCTGCCCATTCGCGCGGATAGCGCTGTGCTTTCTGAGGATTGCCGGCGTTCGGGAAGTTCCAGATGAAGAAGTCACCGGCGCAGATTGCCTTGTGCTTCGGTATCCAGGCCCAGGTGTGATCGTCGGTCTCGCCTCTGGCATGGTGCAGGTCAATGTCGAGACCGCCGACATTGAGTGCGAGCGCGTCACTATAGACCGTGTCCGGAGCGGGCGTCGTTGCCGGCAGGAAACGGGCGTCTCCCGCAAGGTCGTAGCCACGTTTCTTGAACTGGCCGAACTGGCGCTCGTTTATGACCTTGTTATAGCCATTGGTGAGGTTGTAGCGCTCGAACCGTTTCTGAACATTCTCATGCCCGACAATGCGGGGCGCCGGCGTACGGCAGGCCGCACAGTCGTGCACAAAGGCGCCGCATCCGCCGACATGGTCGATATGTCCGTGAGTGTAGACGATCGTGTGAAAAGGATCAGTGGCCCAACCCCGGATCGCCTTGACGGCTTTCTCCCCGCCATTCTCGTTCGAGGTATCGAAGGCAACGAGGCCCTCATCTGTTCGGAACACGACCGAGTGAGAGAAAGCTTCGACCATAGCGACACCGTCTGCAATCTCAGACAGTTCATGGGTGATCCGGTTCAGCGGCCCGGTTTCAGCAACGCCCTTTCCCTCATCAATCACACTGCGCGACAGCGCCAGCAGGTCAGCCATGAATTCCTCCCGTCTTGCATTGTTTTGCCTGACTATGCGCGCCCGTTTCGGGGGACGCAACAAAACCGGCAAACTGCTACCGGAATTGTGCCGCCAGTCCTGACCATAGCTGCAACGGCGCGCATATAGCTTGTCCTCGCCGCTCTGCGCCCCGAGGACGTATTTTTGAGCAGACCTATTCCCTGAACGTCCTCGACAGAGAATCCGACAGGGGTTTCACCAGATAGCTGAGGACGCTGCGGCTTTCTGTGGTGAGGCTGGCTTCGACGGGCATACCCGGAAGAAGGGTGAAGCGGGACGAAGCGAGCGCCGCGTCGGGGATTTCGATCTGCGCTTCGTAGAAGGTTGCGCCAGAGGCTTCGTCAGCGAAGGCGTCGGCGGAGACCTTGATGACGGTGCCTTCGAATGTCGGCGTGGTGTCCTGATTGAAGGCGCTGAAGCGCAGGACGGCGCGTTGGCCGATGCTGATCTCGTCGATATCGGCGGGACTGATCCGTACACGGGCAATCAGGCGGTCGTTCTCCGGAACGATGTACATGATCGGCTCGGAGGCTCGAATGACGCCGCCAACGGTGTGGGCTCGGATACCGAGGACCCGGCCGGATCGCGGAGCAAGGATGTCAAGACGGCCAGAACGGTCGAGCAGACCGGTGCGCTGTTCGGTCAGCTCGCCGATGTCTGTCTGCACGTCGCGCAGCTCGGTGAGGATTGTCTCGCGGTTGCCCTGATCGAGGCGGGCGATCTCGCTGCGCGCCTCGCCGATCTGGACGCGCGTTGCGGCAATGCTGGAGGTGAGGGCATCTTTTTCGCCCTGCAGGCGGGCGCGGTCGCGTTTCAGGGCGAGGACGCGGGTGACGACAGCCTGGCCCCGCTCCATCAGGGTTTCAAACCGGCCGATTTCGTCATCGACGAGAGCAATCTGATCGTCCTTGGCGGTGATCTCGTTTTGCATGCCGGCAATGCGTGTGTTCAGCTGGTCGATCCGTTGACGCAGGATTGTGGCCTGGGTGCCAAGATTGGCGCTGCGGGCTTTCAGCAAGGTCTCCTGTGCGGCGAGAGCGGCCTGCATGTCAGGGCGAGCAGCAAATTCTTCGAAGCCGGGGCGCAGGATGAGCTGGTCGGTGCCGTCGCGCTCGGCAATCAGGCGGGCTTCGTTGCCGAGCAGACCGTAGAGACGTGCTTCGAGGGAGAGGAGGGAGGCGTCCGTTGAGGCGGCGTCCAGAGACAGGAGCTTCTGGCCTTCAGTGACAGCGTCGGCTTCGCGCACGTAGATCTCTCGGACGATACCGCCTTCAAGGTGTTGAACGGCCTGCTGGTTGGACTCAACCGAGATCTGGCCGGAGGTTAGAACGGCGCCCTCGAACGGCGCGTATACGGACCAGGCAATGAGGCCCCCGAAGACGAGAGCAACGATGCCCCAGCCGGCGAAGACATACTGACGGAGCAGTCCTCCGCGGACGGATGAATGGGGATGGAGCGCGAGATCAGCCATTGCTGCTGTCTCCCGGCCGGATATGGCGTACGACGCTGGCCTGCCTTGGCATCACTTTGGCGAGCACGTCCTCGGCGGGGCCGAATTCACGGATGCGGCCTTCGTCGATGACCATCAGCTTCGTGCAGTGAACGATGGCATTCGGGCGGTGTGCAATGATGATGACAGTAGCGCCGCGCGCCTTGGCGGCGGCGATAGCCGATTGCAGCGCCTGCTCGCCGGGTCCGTCGAGATTAGAGTTTGGCTCGTCAAGAATGATCAGGTTCGGGTTGCCGAAGAGGGCGCGGGCGAGTCCGATGCGCTGGCGCTGGCCGGCAGAGAGATAGGCGCCGCCGAGGCCGATCTCGGTGTCATAGCCTTTCGGCAGGCGCAGGATCATGTCGTGGCATCCTGCAGCCTGCGCCGCGGATATGATGGCCTCCGGAGATGCCTCGTCCTGGAAGCGGGCGATGTTGTCGCGCACGGTGCCTGAGAGGAGATCTGCCTGCTGGGGCAGGTAGCCAATCTGGGGGCCAAGCGTGTCTGATGAAAGTTGCGAGATATCGGCGCTGTCTAGGCGGACATGGCCTGAAGCAACCGGCCACGCCCCGGTCAGAACGCGGGCGAGAGAGGACTTGCCTGCAGCAGACGGGCCGAGAATGCCGAGGACCTCGCCAGGGGCGAGCTCGAAGGTCAGTCCGCGCAGTACCGGTTCGCCGCCGGGCGGGCCTGCATAGATGTTCTCGGCGCTGACGGCGCCGCGGATGGGTGGCAACGGCATTGCGCTGGCAGGTGCCGGGATTTTCGTCAGCACGGCTTTGAACGAAGCCCAATTGTCGCGGGCCGAGGCGATAGCGCGCCACTGGCCGACGATCTGTTCGAGCGGAGCGATGGCGCGGCCCATCAGGATGGACGCCGCAATCATCGCGCCGGGCGAAGCTTCGCCCTTGATCGCGAGCCAGGCGCCGAGACCGAGGATGGCCGATTGCAGGAACAGGCGGAAGGCTTTCGTAACGGAGGAGTAGCCCGACAGGATGCGCCCCGAGCGGGCGAAAGTACTATCGCCGGAATCGAAGGCGGCCTGCCAGCGCCGACGGATGGCGGCGCCCATGCCAAGGGCTTTGAGAACTTCGGCGTTGCGCGTCATTTCTGCAGAACGCAGTGCGCTGAGGCGCTCGAATTCCTCGCTCTCGCGGGTGAGGCGGGCGGAGCTGCGCTCATTGAGCAGGGCCAGGACAACAAGAACGACCGCGCCGAATACCGCCCACCAGCCGAACAGCGGATGGAGCATGAACAGGACGAGCAGGAAGAGCGGGCTGAACGGAGCGTCAAAGAGGGCGCCGAGGACAGGACTGCCGATGAAACGCCGCAGCGCGCGCAAGTCGCGCAGGGGCCGGTCGGTCGCCTTGCCGGGGTCTGCGAGGCTGAGCGCCATCGAGGCGGTTGCAGCGCGCTCGCCGAGGTCGCCTTCAAAGCGCGAGGCGATGACACTGAACAATCCGGCGCGAGCCCATTCAAGAACAGCAAGCGTGCCATAAAGGATGAGGACGAGCAGGGTCAGCGCAACGAGTGTGGGCACCGATTGCGATGAGAGGACACGGTCATAGACCTGCAACATGTAAAGCGGGCCGGTCAACATCAGGAGGCTGACGAACAGGCTGAACCCACCGGCATGCAGGAAGACGCCGCGCGAGGCGCGCAGGGCAGTCTTCAGTTCCTCAGTCTGTTTCTGCGAGGAGGGCGTTTTCATGAACCGAATCTAGCAGGTTTCTGGCAGTGTCGTGAGGTGCAAACTCACAGGTAGTCTTTCTGACCGCTTTCCTTCAGAGCCTTCACCACGGCGCCGACATCCTGAGCGCGGTCCTTCCGCGTGATCAAAATGCGGTTACCGTCAGCAACGACGATGAGGTCTTCGACGCCGACGAGGGCGACGAGTTGGCCTTCGCGGGCGTGGACGAGGCAGCCGGAAGTGTCGATTTCGATGGCGGCGGGGCAGTTGGGGCGGGAAGAGACATCGCCCACAGCGGTCCAGGTGCCGATGTCGTTCCAGGCGCAGTCGAGCGGAGCGAGAACAGCGGCGTGGGCGGTGTGTTCCATCACGGCATAGTCAACGGAGATCGACGGCGTCATCGCGAAGGCGGCGGGGTCGAGATAGATATTCGCGCCGTCGGTGCGGGCGGCGGCTAGAGCGCGGGTGGCGCCGTCAAGCACACCGGGAGCAAAGTGGCCAAGCTCAGTGAGCATCGTCTCGGGGCGGAAGAGGAAGATGCCGGCGTTCCAGCTGTAGCGGCCACTGGCGAGGTATTCGGCGGCGGTGGCGGAGTCCGGCTTTTCCTTGAAGGCGGCGACGCGCTGCAGTTTGCCGGAGAGGCGTTCACCGGACTGAATGTAGCCGAAGCCGGTTTCGGGGCGGTCGGGCGCGATGCCGAACGTAGTGATGTAGCCTTCGGCGGCGGCGCTGGCGGCTTCGCGGACGGCGTCCGTGAAGGTTTCCGGCTGGCC
>DNFL01000332.1:0-13569 GCA_003486945.1 Hyphomonas sp.
ACGCCAAGCGCCCTTGAACTCGTCGATTTCAGCAGCGAGGCTCAGAAGGTCCGGCGTAATCTGCAGCGTATCAGTCTTAAAGCCCATGCCCATATTTATACCCATAAACATCCATAACGGCTCCGTGCTTCTTGTAGAAAGCGCTTCCAATACCATCCTCGCTCACCCCTTCAGCTGAGCCAGGATTTGCAGGATCGCGGCGTCGGGATCGCCCCCTGCTGAAGATGATTGTTGCGGTACCGGCAAGGCGAGGGGCGCAGCGTTCAGCCCGTCATACTTGTCCAACATTCTGATTGCTGGGAAATCAGTCCGACATGTGATGCGGTGATCCGAAACGCCCCTAAATCGCCGGCTGTATCGGCCCGTCCGCTCGTCCGCTCACGAACTGATCGACATAGGCGTTGCCGCTGGTGTCCACGTCTGCCGCCTTGCCGCGCCAGATGATCCGCCCCTCGAACAGCATCGCGATCTCGTCCGCGATCTTGCGCGCGCTCGCCATGTCATGCGTGATCGACACCGCCGCCGCGCCCAGCCCGCGCACCATTTCCAGAATGAGATCATTGATCGCATCCGCCGTGATCGGGTCGAGCCCCGTCGTCGGCTCATCGAAGAAGATCAGGTCCGGCTCGGAGATGATCGACCGCGCCAGCGACACGCGCTTCTGCATCCCGCCCGAAATCTCCGCCGGATAAAGCCCCGCAACGTCCGCACCCAGACGAACCTTCTTCAGGGTCAGAATCGCGCGCTCTTTCGCATCCTTGCGTTTCATGTCGCCGGAATTGATCAGCCGGAACGCCACATTCTCCCACACGGTCAGCGAGTCGAACAGCGCGCCGGACTGGAACAGCATGCCGATGCGCGCGCGCATCTTCTCACGCGCCTTGCCTTGCGCCTTCGTCACATCCTCGCCGTCGAAAAAGATGCGACCCTTGTCCGGCGTCATCAGGCCGAGCGCATTCTTCAGCATCACCGACTTGCCCGAGCCCGAGCCGCCGATCACCACAAGGCTCTGCCCCGGCGCCACATCCAGGTCCACGCCGCGCAGCACCTGCTTGGCGCCAAACGCCTTCTCTACGCCTTCAAGTTTCAGGAGCGCGCTCACAGGCCAATCTCCACGAACAGGCTGGACATCACATAATTCGTCGCCAGCACCAGCACCGCCGCGCCTACCATCGACAGCGTCGCCGCGCGGCCCACACCGGTCGCGCCCGCCTGGCTGCGGTCGCCCTGATAGCAGCCCATCAGCGCAATCACGCCGCCAAACACCACCGCCTTGATTAGGCCGACGGCAATGTCGTTGCGCGTCACGAAGTCGAGCGTGTTGCGAAGGTACACCGTCGAGTCAAAGCCGAGGCCGTAAACGCTCACCAGCCATCCGCCCATCACGCCGATCACATTGGCAATCGCCACCAGCATCGGCAGCGTCACCAGCGCCGCAATGAAACGCGGCGCATAGAGATACCGGAAGCGCGAGGCAGAGAGCGTCTCCAGCGCGTCAATCTGCTCGGTCACGCGCATCGCGCCGATCTCCGCCGCAATGCCCGCCGAAACGCGCCCGGCAAGCATCAGGCCGGTGATCACCGCGCCGAGCTCGCGCGAGATGCCCAGCACCACGATGTTCGGCACAAACTGCTCTGCGCCGTAGCGGCTGCCGCCCTCATAGATGTTCAGCGCCAGCGCCGCGCCGATGAACACAGCCGACAGGCCCACCACGGGCAGGGAGTAGAAACCGATCCGCACCATCTGGCGCAGGATCTCGCTGCCATACCAGCGCGGCGTGAATGCTGCCGCCTTCACATGGCCCGCAAAAATGCTCAGCCGACCAATCTCGGCGAACAGGCCCAGCGTCACGCGGCCGACAAGCTGCAAGGGGTTCGCCATGGTCGGCCTCAGCGATAGTTGCGTTGCACACGCGGGCCAAGCCCGGTCAGCAGCTCATATCCGAACGTGCCGCACGCGGCTGCCTGCGCTTCCAGTTTGGCGTGCTCGCCCAGGAATTCAACGCGCGCGCCCGGTTTTATTCCCTTTGGCCCGCCGCTCAGGTCCAGTGTGATCAGGTCCATCGAGATGCGTCCGACAGACGGGCAGGCGGTCCCATCAATCCAGCCCTTCAGTTTGCCGGAGCCCGCCCGCGGTAGGCCGTCGGCATAGCCGATGGCGCAGGTGGCCAGCAGCCGGTCCTCGTCCAGCACGTGCGTTGCGCCGTATCCGACACTCGTGCCCTTGCGCCCGGTGAACACGCTGATCACGGTTGCCTCCAGCACAACGCCGGGCTTGATTTCCACATTCGCTGGCGGAACGCTGCCGCCATAGAGCGCGATGCCCGGCCGCGTCAGGTCAAAGCCATAGCCCTTGCCGAGAAAGCACCCGGCCGAACTCGCAAGGCTCGCGGGCGTGTCGGCAAACACATCGGCGATCTCCTCGAACTTGCGGCGCTGTTCCAGGTTCATGGGATTCTTCGGCTCGTCCGCGCAGGCAAGGTGGCTCATCACCAGCACCGGCTGCAGCCGGCGCAGCGCTGTGCTCTCGGTATCTGCCAGCTCCGGCGCAAGGCCCAGCCGGTTCATGCCGGTGTCGAAGTGCAGCGCGCAGCTGCCCTTCGGCGCCGTTGCCCAAAGGCGCAGGTGCAGCTCGTTCGACAGCACCGCCGTGAGTTCTGCGTCGCGGTAAGCCGCCACTTCACCCCGCATCGGCCCGTTCAGCACGAAGATGCGCGCGCCCTTGCCCACCGCCTTGCGCAGCGTGATGCCCTCTTCGAGGTAAGCGACGAAAAACGTGCTACACCCGGCAATCCGCAGCGCCCGGCCCACCTTCGCTGCGCCGAGGCCATAGGCGTCGGCTTTCACGACAGCCGCTGTCGTCGCGCCGGGGTGCAGCGCATCAAGGGTTCGCCAGTTATCCGCGATGTTGGAGGTCAACACCGTCGCGCGGGGAAGGAAGCTCATGGGATCAAGCGCTAAGCGAGAATGAGAAGATTGTCATCGGGGCGGTGTGCGCTTTGCTTCGTGCGCCAGCCAGGCTGAACCTTTCATATTCCAGACCGGTGTGAAGAACACCATCCAGACAATCAGCAGGGTCATGCCGCCTGCCGGAACGATGGCAATCTTCTGCGGCCCGAACAGGTCGACGAGAGCGCCCATCAGCGCAGCTCCGAACGGCGCCCCCGCCATGAAGCCCAGCTGGTAAATCGACAGCACGCGCGCCAGTTTTTCCTTTGGCGCCGAGTCCTGCACAATCGACCGGCTCATCGCGATCGAGATGCCGGCGGCAAGCCCCCAGGCGAATACGATGGCCAGGAACATCCAGTGCGGAATATTGCCCATCATCAGCAGGATCGACGCCGAGGCAAGAAACTGCGCGATCAGCAGCAGGCGCCCCTGCCGCTTGATCCGCTTGAACACGGCCAGCACGGCGGACGAAACGAACGCGCCCATCCAGAAGGTCACGAACATGTCGCGGATGCCGCTGGATCCGAAATGATAGACATCGCGGTTGACGATCGGCAGCACCACGAGGAACGCGCCGATCACGAACACGCCGACGCCGAACATCAAGAGCGTCATCGCCCAGAGCTTGCCATCGGCGCGCACTGCACGCACGCCGTCCATGATATCGCCGAACGCTGCGCCCACGCCCTTGCGCCCGGTTCGCACCTGTTTGCCGCGCGCCATCAGCAGCGCGAAGCCCGCGCCGCTCGCCAGTGCCAGTCCCTGAATCGCCAGCAGCAGCTCAGGCGACATCGGCCCGACACTGAACCCGCCCAGCCAGGCCGGCATCTTCGTCGCTTTGTCGGCATAGCCTGCAAGGATCAGTCCCACGATCTGCGCCAGGAACTGCGCCATCGTCGCCAGCGTCACGCCCAGCTGCAGCGTCACGCCGGAGCCGACCCGCATCCGCCGCTCCACCACTTCGTTCACGATGGAATCGCGCGCCGGCATCATGAAGGCGCCGATGGTGCCGATGGCGACTGCATAGAGGATCATCGCTGGATAGCTGAGTTCGCCGCGCGACACGGCCATTGCCAGCAGCAGCGCCGGCATCGCCGCCAGAAGGTGCAGGATGATCAGCAACCTGCGCCCGTCCGCACGCTCGGCCACCACGCCGCCGATCAGCAGGAAGATCACCGAAGGCAGCGACAGCGCCATATTCGCCAGGCCAAGCGCCAGGCCGGACATGTGCAAGTGGTCGCGCCCGGTAATCAGGTAGGGGAACAGCACCAGCTGCAGGCCGAACGCCATGAACCAGCTGCACTGCACGGCGAGATATCCTGGCAGCTCGATCTTCACCAACTGGCGCAGGCGCAGCGCGCGCAGATGCGTGGCGCTGACCAGCAGGCTGGCGCCGGCCCCGAGGGCTTCGCTGACACCGCTGACGGGCGAGGTGATGCTTTCGCTGGCCCGTTCGGCCGTCTCGTCGACGATCTTTTCGACGTCGCCGCTCATGCACGCTTACTCCACCACCCTGACCGGCGTGTTCTAGGCAGCTGACCCGCCAATGGAAAGGGGCGGGGCCGTCTTTGCCTGCTGGCGGCGCAGGTTGCACTCGGTTGCCCCTGAGATTACGGTTCCAGCCGGGGAAGGGGTCGAGGAGGCTCCCGGATGAGTGGATTTCGCCTGTTGGCAAGCTGGGTGCTGGCGTTCGCGCTGGCCGCTTTCTTTCTCCACACCACGTTCCACCCGCTGGCGGACCCGACGCCGGGCTATGTGAAGTTCTTTGATCCGCCGGGCGAGAACCTGCCTTTCTCCCTCCTCGCCGAACGCTCCGGCATCACCCTGTTCGAACCCGCCGGCCGTTTCGTCACCGGCATCCTCGAAGTGATCGCCGCCATCCTCCTCATCCTCCCCTTCAGCCGCCGGTTTGCCGCCGGGCTTGCCGTCCTGCTCACGGGGGCGGCGGTTGTCCTGCATCTCACCCCCTGGCTCGGCCGCGAGATTGCCCTTCCGGAAGGTGGGACGGACGGGGGGGCACATTTCTTGGTTTATGTGATTTTCCTCGCCCTCAGCCTGCTCCTGCTGGTCGTCCACCCAAGCGAGCGGCGGCGGCACTAATTCCGCCCGCCAAGGTTGCGCGAAGCTGTAAAAAGATGAACGGCGTGCTACGCCTCATTAACACTTGAATGCCAGATTCCGGGGATCAGAGGTCTCCGGCATGAGTGATTTGACCCCGTCAGGAGCGGCCAAACCGCAAAGCGCTGCGCAGGATGCGCTGGTGCGCAGGCTGATCGACGTCGTCGCCATGCCCGGCTCGCGCATCCCGCCTCAGGATCGCAACATGGCCGGCGATATCCTGCTCGACATGCTGATGCACGTCACCGACCGCGAACGCATCCTATGCGCCTCGCGCCTTGCCGTCTGCCGCGACGCGCCGCGCCGGGTGCTGCGCTATCTCGCCCAGTGCGCTTTCCACGTTGCCCGTCCGCTGCTCGAAGAGAGCGATGCGTTCGATGCCTCCGACCTTGTGGAAATCGTCCAGAACACAACCAACGAACACCGCTCCATCATTGCCCGGCGCCGCAATCTCTGCGTCACCGTCACCGGCGCTCTGGCGCAGTTCGGTGATGTCGCCGTCATTCGCGAACTGCTGGCCAACCGGAACGCCCCGCTCTCGGAGCAGACGGTCGACCGTCTGGTCGCCAATTCGCGCGAGGAGCCCTCGCTCTGCGCCGTGCTGTCTGAGCGAATAGAACTCAAGCCTTCGCATGCCATGGCGATGTTCTGGTGGTCTGACAGTTCGACCCGCCGCAAGATACTGACCCGCCATGCCTCTGATCGCAGCGAGATGATCGCCATCTGCCGCGACGTGTTCGAAATGGCCGCGGCCGAGAACTGGAGCGATCCGGTCACCCGCAAGGCCCTGCAGCTGATCGAGCGGCGCCAGCGCAACCGCGCGGCGATCGAGAAGAGCCCTTTCGACAGCCTCGAAGGGGCGATCGAAGCAGCAGCCCAGAGCGGCATCGATGCCGACATGGCGCAGGAAATCGGCTATCTCGCCGGCATCAAGCCGGTGACCGTCGCCAAGATCCTGTCCGACAAGGGCGGGGAGGGGCTCGCGGTCCTGTGCAAGTCCACCGGCCTGAAGCGCGACTATCTCCGCCTGTTGTGGACCGCGCTGCGCCGCCCGCTCGAAACGGAGACCGGCGAACCGGATCCGGATTTCGCGCTTGTCGCTGAAACTTATGAAGTTTTGTCTGTCGCCAAGGCGCAGACGACCCTGCGTTACTGGAACTGGTCGCTGTCGGCGGCCTATTCTCCCGGAGCGCTGCGTCAGGCGAGCGAACTCGGCGCGCCGGCCAATGAAGAAGCCGAGTATTCCACATCCCAGAGAACAGCCCGGCTGGTATTCGGAAATTAGGACGCACCCGGCCAAAACGGGCTTCCCAAGCCGAGCGGGGGGCTTTAGGTGAGGCGTTCACCAAACTACCGACGGGCCATCTAGAGGGGCGCTGTGGCGTACTTTATCGGAATATTATTGGCGATTGCCGCCTTCTGGGTTGGCAATTCAGGCCACTACAAACCGTTGATGCTGGGGTTTGGCGCGGCGTCCATCGTCATCACGCTGTTCGTCAGCGCGCGCCTCAAAATCATCGACCGGGAAGGCTCCCCCTATGTGCGCCTGTTCGGCTGGCTTGCCTATTACCCCTGGCTCGGATGGGAAGTGATCAAGTCGAACTGGACGGTCATCAAGGCCTGCCTGCGCGCGGACCTCGATATCTCGCCGGCGCTGGTGAAGATCCGCACCAGCTGCAAGTCCGATCTCGCCAAGGTCACTTTCGCCAATTCCATCACCATGACGCCGGGCACGGTCACGGTCGAAATCGAAGGCGACAAGCTGCTGGTGCATGGCCTCTATGAAGCCGGTACGGCGCCGGAAGGCTTCGAAGAAATGGACCGGCGCTGCGCCCGTGCGGCTGACCCGGCGGAGGCGCGCAAATGACGGCTGCCGGCCTGATCGCCATCCTTGTGGCGATGATCCTCATACTCATCCGTGCCCTGATGGGTCCGACCCTGTATGACCGCGTGCTCGCGGTGAACACGTTCGGCACCCAGACCGTCCTCGTCATCGGCCTGCTCGGCTTCGTCATGGGCCGTCCGGACTTCCTCGACATCGCGATCCTCTACACGCTGATCAACTTCGTCTCGACCATCGCGATCCTGAAATTCTTCCGCCATCGCTCCTTCCAGGTGCCATTGGTGCGCAGGCCGGAACCGGCCCAGAAGGGAGACGGCGCCAATGGCTGAACTCCTCGTCCAGATGCAATCCGTGTGGGACCTCGTGCGCATGCCGCTCGGCGGTTTCGCCTGCATCGTCGGCGGCCTGCTCTGCATCGTCAGCGCCATCGGCGTGCTGCGGTTCCCGGATCTCTACACCCGGCTGCATGCAGCCTCCATCACCGACACGTCCGGCGCCGGCCTCGTGCTGCTCGGCATGGCGCTGATGTCGCCGCACTGGCTGGTGCTGGTGAAGGTCGGATGCATCTTCGGTTTCCTGCTGCTGACCAGCGCCACCGCATCCCACTCGCTTGCCAACGCCGCCCACACGGCCGGCCTGCAGCCGAAGATCGGCCTCGCCGGCCGCGATGATCCGCATGCGGAGGAGGCTCACTGATGATTGAAGCCATTCTGAGCGAGTCCGGAACCGCGCTCATCAACATTCTCTTTCTCGGCATCCTGTTCGTCGTCGCGCTTGCCATCGCGCGCCTGCGCAGCCTGTTTGCCATCGTGATGCTGTCGGGCGTCTACTCGCTCGTCTCTGCAGCCTGGTACATCCTGGTGGACGCTGTCGATGTCGGTTTCACCGAAGCCGCTGTCGGTGCGGGCATGTCGACCGCTGTCCTTCTCGGCGCGATGCTGCTGACCGCGCGCACCGCCAAGCCGGAAAAGCCGTTGAAGAGTATCGGTCCATTCCTCGTCTGCTTCCTCACCGGCCTGATGCTCGTGTACGGAACAATCGACCTGCCGGCGCTCGGTGATGCACAATCGCCCGCCAATGCCGGCGTCGGCCTCACCTACCTGCAGATCAACTGGTTCGACATGGGCGTGCCCAACGTCGTCACCTCCGTCCTCGCCAGCTACCGCGGTTACGATACGCTGGGTGAAACCGCCGTGGTCTTCACTGCCGGTCTCGCCGTCGCGCTGCTGCTCGGCTTCGGCGAGCGTTCGCTGGCCGAAACCCTGCGCAACGGATCCAAGCCGTCGCCAAAACGCAAGGACGGAGAGGGCTCATGAAAGGCGATCATCACATGATCCTGCGCGTCATCGCGAAGTGCATGCTGCCGTTGATCCTGATCTACGGTTTCTATGTCCATTTCCACGGCGAAGTCGGCCCCGGCGGCGCCTTCCAGGCGGGCGTCGTCCTTGCTGTCGGTCTCATCCTCTATGCGCTCGTTTTCGGCCTTGCGCCGACCATGCGCGCCGTGCCGCCGGCCTTCACCCGCTCGCTCGCCGCAGTGGGCGTCGCGCTCTACGCCAGCGTCGGCGTCTGGGCGATGCTGACCGGCGGTAAATACCTCGAATACCAGGCCCTGTTCGGCGAACCGCCCGGCGGCCATGACGGCCAGCATGCGGGCATCATCATCGTTGAGCTCGGCGTTCTCTTCGCGGTGGCCGGCTCGATGGTCACCATCTTCTATGCGCTCGCCGGGCGCGTGGCTGAAATCCGCGACGAGGACTGGTAGCCATGTGGGAATTCATTCTCGACCGCGCCGGCTACTGGGCGATCATCGGCCTGATGATGATCAGCCTGTTCATCGCCTTCTCGGCGGAAAACCTGATCAAGCGTCTCGTCGGCCTGTCGCTGTTCCAGACAACCATCTGCCTGTTCTACATCATCCTCGCCAAGGTCACGGGCGGCACCGCGCCGGTCCTGTTGAAAGAGGACATGCCCTATCATCCGGCCGGTCACGCCGCAGCGGAGACGGGCGCACAGCTCACCGCTGCCAGCGGCGAGCGTTTTGCCGAACTCGTCCACACCTATTCCAACCCGCTCCCGCACGTCCTGATCCTGACGGCCATCGTCGTCGGCGTGGCCACCCTGTCGCTCGGCCTCGCGCTGATCGTCCGCATCCGTGAGGCTTATGGCACCATCGAGGCGGATGACGTGCGCGCCATCGACATTGAAACGGCCATCGCTCAGGAAGCCGAAGCCGAGAAGGACCTCAAAGAGGCAACGGCATGATCCTGGAAACCCTCCTTGCAACGGCGCCCGACTGGGCGCTGCGCCACGCCGCAATCCTTGTTCCGGTCGTGCCTCTGGTCATGGCGCCGATCCTAGCGCTGTCGCCGAGCGCCCGTCTCGGCTGGGTGCTCACGCTCGCCACCACGGCGGCAGCACTTTACTTCTCGCTGCTCACGCTCGGCATCGTCCAGTCGCTTCCGGGCGGCGTCATCAGCTATGCTGTCGGCAACTGGGCGCCGCCCATCGGCATCGAGGTGCGCGTCGATGCGCTGAATGCCATGGTCCTGCTCATCGTCACGGGCATGGCTTTCCTCGGCACCATCTTCGCCTGGCCCACGCTCGTCTCCGAAATCCGCAAGGAAAAGATCGCGCTGTTCCTCAGCGCCTTCCTGCTCTGCGTCTCGGGACTTTGCGGCGTCACCGCCACGGGTGATGCGTTCAACCTCTTCGTCTTCCTCGAGATCTCGTCGCTGTCGACCTATGTGCTGGTCGCGATGGGGTCCTCGCGGGATCGCCGCGCGCTGCCGGCCGCATTTGACTACCTGATCATGGGCACGCTCGGCGCCAGTTTCTACATCATCGGCGTCGGCTTCCTCTATGCTGCCACCGGCACGCTCAACATGGCAGACCTTGCTGCCCAGCTGCCGGGCCTCACCGGCAACCGCTCCGTGCAGGTCGGCTTCGCCTTCATCATCGTCGGCCTCGGACTGAAGGCCGCGATGTGGCCGCTGCACCAGTGGCTGCCGAATGCCTATGCCTACAGCCCCAGCTTTGTGACGATGTTCCTTGCGGCCACTGCCACCAAGGTTGCCATCTATGCGCTGGTGCGCTGGCTGTTCACCATCTTCCAGCCGGACTACGCTTTCGAACAGGCGCTGTTCTACTGGATCCTCGCCCCACTCGGCATTGCTGCGATGGTTATCTGCTCGTTCCAGGCGGTGTTCCAGACCGACATCCGCCGCATGCTCGCCTACTCTTCGGTGGCGCAGGTCGGCTACATGCTGCTCGGCGTCTCCATCGGCACGGCGGCGGGCGTCTCTGCCGGTCTCCTGCACCTCTTCAACCACGCCCTGATGAAAGGCGCGCTGTTCATGGCGGTCGCCGGCATCTGCCTCACTTACAAGGGCACGACCATTCGCGACTTTGCAGGCCTCGGCCGCTCCGCGCCGTTCACGATGGCGGCCTTCGCCATCGCCGGCCTGTCGCTGATCGGCGTGCCACTGACGGCGGGCTTCATGTCGAAGCTGCAACTCGGCTACGCATTGTTCGACCACGGATGGTGGTGGGCAGTGCTGCTCGTGGTGTTCTCCAGCTTCCTGGCGGTCTTCTATGTCGGCCGCATTCTTCAGGCCGTGTTCTTCCAGGCGCCGGTCAATCCGCGCAAGCATCGCAAGGAGGCGCCACTGCTCTTGCTGATCCCGCTCTGGATTCTCGCCCTCGCCAACATCTATTTCGGTATCGACGCGACGTTCCCGATAGGCCTTGCCAATGACGCCGCCGTCGCTGCCCTCGGACAGGAGGCGTTCCGATGACTCCGGAAGTCCTGATTGCGCTCGCCCTCGGCCTGCCACTCGTCATCGCGGCGGGCATCGCGGCTGCCGGCAAGTTCCCGAACGTTCGCGAAGGCATCACGCTCGTAGGGGCGGGTTTGCTCTTCTTCGTGGTCGTGCAGTTGTGCTTGCTGGTCTCGGCCGGCCAACGCCCCGAACTGTATATCGGCGAAGCCGTTCCCGGGCTTGCCTTTGCCTTCAAGCTCGAACCGCTCGGCGCTCTGTTCGCCTTTGTCGCGTCCGGCCTCTGGATCGTGAACTCGTTCTATTCGATCGGTTACATGCGCGGGAACCGCGAGCGCAACCAGACGCGCTTCTATATCTGCTTCGCCATCGCCCTCTGCGGCGCCATGGGCGTGGCGATGGCGGGCAACCTGTTCACGCTCTTCATCTTCTATGAAGTGCTGACCCTCTCCACCTATCCGCTCGTTGCACACAAGGGCGACGAAGCGGCCCAGCGCGGCGCGCGCATCTACCTGCTGACGCTGCTTGGCACCTCGATCGGCTTCCTGCTCACCGCCATCATGTGGACCTGGGTGCTCGCTGGCCAGAGCCTCGATTTCGTCGATGGCGGCCTGCTCGCCAATGTCGAGATGTCGCCGGTCGTCGCCTCTGCGCTCCTGCTGCTCTTCGTCTTCGGTGTCGGCAAGGCGGCGCTGATGCCGTTCCATTTCTGGCTGCCCAACGCGATGGTCGCGCCGACGCCGGTGTCGGCGTTGCTGCACGCCGTTGCAGTTGTGAAGGCAGGCGTGTTCGCGGTGATGAAGATCTCGATCTACATCTTCGGCGACGAACTCCTGAATGCCACGCCGTCGCGCGAATTCATCATGGATGTCGCGTGTATCACCATTGTCGTGGCCTCGCTCATCGCCATGACCAAGGACAACCTGAAAGCAAGGCTCGCTTACTCCACGGTTGCCCAGCTCGCCTACGTCACTCTCGGCGCGATGCTCGCGGACAAGGCCGGCGTGATGGGCGGCTCGCTGCAGATCGCGGCGCACGCGGTTGGCAAGATCACGCTCTTCATGTGCGCCGGCGCCATCTATGTCGCTACCGGGCTCACCAATATCTCGGACATGAAGGGCCTCGGGCGGAAGATGCCGCTCATCTTCATTGCCTTCTTCATCGCGTCCCTGTCGATCATCGGTATCCCGCCGCTCGCCGGCGACTGGCCGAAATACGAACTGATGCAAGGCGCCATCGACCGCGGCACGGACTGGGTGCCCTTCGTGCTGATCATCTCGTCGCTGCTGAACATCGCCTATCTGCTGCCGATCCCGATCATGGCGCTGATGCCGCCGCCGGGAACCAAACCGCCGAAGGAATTCAAACGCCCCGGCGGCGCACCCTGGCTGACAGTCGCCGCGCCCCTGTTCACCGCGCTGCTCTGCTTCGTCGTGTTCTTCCTGATCGACCCCATCGGCGACTTCCTCGAGCCCGCCTTTGCTACCACTGACGTTACTCCGCAGGTGAAGATCCCATGACCGACCAGACACCTTCGGGCCGCGACTCTTCCGGCCGCTTCGTCAAGCAGGCCGCCGAGCGCGTCAACGCCATGAGCCGCACCACGGAAGAAGGCATCCACCCGATGTCGAAAGTCCTGTTCGGCTGGACCGAAACGAAGAATATCGGCGCCATCCTGTTTTGGGTCATGGGCGCCTTGTCGCTCGCCCTCGTCGCCGCCGACCTGCTGATCGTGCGCCATGAGAAAATCGCGTTTGCCAATTCCGTCGGCTTCTACGGCATCTGGGGCTTTCTCGCCTTTTCCTTCGTCGTTCTGATGGGCTGGCCACTCGGTCAGCTCCTGCGGCGCGACGAGAACTATTACGGCGATGCCGGCGGCCCGCCTGCCGATATCGATCCTGATCTGGCAGATGCCGGGGCAGGGCAGAAATCCGAGGGAGGCCACTGATGCCGGCATTCCTTGCAGATCTTAATCCCGGCTGGCTGCTGATCCTCGCAGGCCTTGCGGCCGTCTTTACTCAGCCGCGCGTCATTCGCCAGAGCATCACCATCCTCGCCCCGCTGGTCGCCATCCTCATGCTCGCCACCGCCGAGCACGGTGTCGATCACCTCACCTTTGAAGCGCTCGGCCTGGAAATGTCCTTCTACCGGGTCGACAGCCTGAACTTCCTGTTTGGTCTCGCCTTCCTGATCGCGTCGCTCCTGAACGCCATCTATGCTCTGCATACGGATGACCGCCTGCAGGACGGCATGGCGCTTGCCTATGCTGGTGCCGCCGTCTCGGCCACCTTTGCCGGCGACCTGATGACCCTGTTCATCTTCTGGGAACTGACGGCGATCTCCTCGGTCTTCCTCATCCTCAAGGCAGGTACGCGCGCGGCCTACTTCTCCTCGCTGCGCTATCTCGGCATCCAGATCCTGTCCGGCGTGCTCCTGCTCGATGGCATCGCCTATGTCTGGCACTATACCGGCAGCCTCTCGCTGCAGGCTTTCACCAGCCTGAATGATCCCGGCGCGATGATCATCTTCATCGCCTTCGGCATCAAGGCGGCGTTCCCGTTCATGCACAACTGGCTGCAGGATTCCTATCCCAAGGCCTCGGTCGTCGGCGCGGTCGTCCTCTCCGCCTTCACTACCAAGCTTGCAGTTTATGCCTTCGCGCGCTTCTTCCCCGGCTTCAACGAGCTGATCTGGATCGGCGCGGTGATGACCGTCTTCCCGGTCTTCTTCGCCGTCATCGAGAACGACCTGCGCCGCGTACTCGCCTATTCGCTGAACAACCAGGTCGGCTTCATGATCTGCGCCATCGGTGTCGGCACCGCCGGCGTCGGCAACGCACTCGCCCTCAACGGCGCCACCGCGCACGCCTTCAGCCACATCA
>DNFL01000332.1:13800-14206 GCA_003486945.1 Hyphomonas sp.
AGGCCCTCCTGTTCATGAGCATGGGCGCCGTGCTCTACCGCACCGGCACCACCAAGGCCTCCGAACTCGGCGGTCTCTACCGCTCGATGCCGTGGACCGCGCTGTTCTGCATCATCGGCGGCCTGTCGATCTCTGCGTTCCCGCTCTTCTCGGGCTTCATCGCCAAATCGCTCACCATGAGCGCGGTCGCCTATGAAGGCGGCCACGACCCCGCGATGGTCGTTGTCTGGCTGATGCTGCTGTTCGCTTCGGCCGGTGTGCTGGAACACTCGGGCATCAAGATCCCGTACTTCGCCTTCTTCAGCCACGACAGCGGCAAGCGGGTGAAGGAAGCGCCCTTCAACATGCTGCTCGCCATGGGCATGGCCGCCTTCCTCTGCATCGCGGTCGGCCTGCCGGCGATCAT
>DNFL01000332.1:14423-18305 GCA_003486945.1 Hyphomonas sp.
CGCGGTCGGCCTGCCGGCGATCATCCCGGGGTTCGGCTTCTCCTGGCTCTACGGCCTGCTGCCCTATCCGATCGAGGCGGCTGGCTACCAGCCCTTCACGCTCGACCATATCCTCACGCAGATGCAGCTCCTGGTGCTTGCCACCTTCGCGTTCATTCTGCTGAAGCGGCTCAGCCTCTACCCGCCGGAAAAACCGGGCACCATCCTCGACACCGACTGGCTCTACCGCAAGGTCGGCTACGGTATCGTGCGCTGGATCGACACCGTCTGGGCCAAACTCGGTCCGGCGATGACGGCGGTGTTCCGGCGCCTGTCGGAGCGTACCTATGACAAGATGGTCGCCACCTTCAGTCCCCGAGGCGTCCTCGCCCGCAACGGCCTGTCCGGCGGCATGACCATCTGGACCTCGGTGATTCTCGCGGTCGTTCTGCTCCTGTCTTTCCTGACAAGCTGAACCTGTAGCAACTGCAGGGAGCCCAAATTCGGCCCCATTTCGCCCGGATCACATTTGGCAGGGGGTGCGCCGCAAGTTTGCGGCCCGGTTTCGGGCTGCAGGCCAGCGGCGGCCCTGAGATGAGAGGGCCGAGTGTCATGTCAGCCGATGGCGAAGTGGCGTCCTACGGGTCGCTGAATGTAGCGTACGCAACAGGCATCGTTTCTGCCTATGTCCGAAACAATACCCTGCAGACCAACGAACTGCCGGGGCTGATCCGCAGTGTCCATGCCGCTCTGGAGCAGCTCTCCCGTCCCGGAGAGGCCGAGGCAGAGCCCCAGAAACCGGCTGTCCCGGTCAAGCGTTCGGTCTTCAAGGACTATATCATCTGCCTGGAAGACGGGCAGAAGTTCAAATCCCTGAAACGCCACCTGCGCTCGAAATACGGCCTGTCGCCGGAAGATTACCGCGCCAAATGGGGCCTTCCGCCAGACTATCCGATGGTCGCGCCCGGCTATTCCGAGAAACGCTCAAAACTCGCCAAGAAGATGGGTCTCGGGCGAGGTACTGGCAAAGAATAGCGCAAGAATTGACGGAACGTTCCGGGGCCGAAACGAAATATTCCGTCAATCTATATTAATAAAACCTTCAAAAGACTCTTGATCGGCGAGTCCACTCGCGCAATAGGTGATTCTTGCGAATCACCACGGGGGTGGCGAGTTCATGTCGAACAAGCTGAATTTTGCCGGAATTACCGAGGCCCAGCGCCTCCTGATTGCCCATTGGCACGAGGTGCGCGCCGCCGATGGCCGCGTCGCCCGCGAGGCCATTGATCCGGGCACCATCCTGTCAGCCCTGGCCAGCCTCTCGATCGTTGAGGTCAACGAGGTGGGCGAGGGCCGTTTCCGCATCGCCGGCTCGCGCCTGCGCGACCTGTTCGGCATGGATGTGCGCGGCCGCCGCGTCGCCGAAATCGCCGGCTCGTATGGCGAATGCTACGCTCTCGGCCTCTCCGCGGCGCTGGAGCGCGGCGTTCCGGTCGGCGGGGTTACCGAACAGGGCGGCCGTCTCCACGCCTGGCTGCGCCTGCCGCTCTGCGATGAAAACGGCGATCTCACCCAGGTCCTCTGCCACGACGAATTCGTCGCCCACCAACGCGGCAGTTTATCCAGTTCCTCCCGCCATGCGGCTTGAACCGGTAGTCTAGGCATCCGTTGAGATCGCAGGTTCGGGGCGCACAAACCTGTCCCCCAGACGCCGCCTCCCAGTGATCGCTACCTTGGTAAGGTCTGCCAGTCTTTGCTCAGGGCTGCCGGCATGACGCAGCCCGGTTCGCTGGCAACAGCATTCCGGTTGCTACTTCGCGGGCATGTCCCGCTGAGCCTGATCGGCGTCGCCCCGGATGCGCGCCAGCATTGAGGCGAGCCCGTTGGAGCGCTGCGCAGTCAGAGCGCCGCTGACGCCGATTTCGTCGAGCAGGGCCTTGGCGTCGAAGCCGAGGATTTCCGCCGGGGCCGCGCCGGAATACAGCCGCGTCAGCAGCGCGATCAGGCCGGAGACGATCATCGCATCGGATTCCGCCCGCACGATCAGGCGTCCATCCTCGATATGCGTCTGCATCCACACCTGCGACGCGCACCCGCGTACACGGCTCTCTTCCGTGCGCTCATGCGGCGCCAGGGGCGGGTTTGCCTTGCCGAGATCGATCAGGTGCGCATACCGCGCCTCCCAGTCCTCAAGCCAGGCAAACTCCTCGCGGATCTCTGCAGCAGTCTCGGTGATGTTCATGGGTCTCCATATCGCGTGCGAAACCGCAAAAGAAAACCCCGGCAGGCCATTGGCTGCCGGGGCGAAGGGTGGAGAGAGTCCAGAAGTCCTGTGGGCGGTTTGTGGACCGCCGGATTACTTGAAAGTGGAGCTCAGCGTGTTCTTCACATCGCGCGTTCCGGCAGCAAGGCAGGGGCTGAGGTCGGCTTCCGCACGGGTCGCCGCCACGCAGGCGTCGAGGTTCAGCACATCGCCGACCAGCTTGTTGTTGATGATCGAAAGGTTGCTCGTCGGGCGCGCCAGCTCGGCATCGATCAGCGCTGTCGCCGGCATCGTGCCGCCGGCATCATGTGCGATGATGTCGAGTGTTGCGGTGCCGGTGATGGTGCGGGGAATCTCGTTGAACACGGTCGAGAAGGACGCGTTCTGCACGGAAGGCTTCGGCGCGGGCTGGAACATCGCTGGCAGCTTCACGGCCGAAGCCGCTTCCGACAGGCCCGATGCAGCCAGGTTGATGGCGTCAGCATTGGTGTCCGACAGAAGGCCGCGGCTCTGCGACACCTGGGTCACGAGGTTCGGGTCAATCGACCGTCCGCCTGCGCGCACGCCGGCAATCTTGCTGATGCGCTGGTTCTTGTCGTTCTTGGCAATGACCGATTTGCCCCAGCCGTGCTTTTCCAGAACGTAGTATTGCTCGCGCATGTGGTCGGAGGAATTCTGGATCGCGGCAAAGTCAGACTCGGTGGCCTGCAGCACAGCCTTCAGCGCGGCGTCGCCGCCATCCAGCTTTGCGGCGTTCCACTTGCGGTCCTTGATGTTGGCCGAGGTCACATCCGCGCCGTAGCTGGCGGTCATCTCGCGCACGGATTTGCGGAACTCCGGCTGTTTGGCAGCCACCATGGAGGAGTAGGCCACCCAGCCGGTACCGATCTGGTCGCCCTTGTAGCTGCCGATGGAGGAGAGAACGTCGTTCAGTTCGCCCGCATTCTTGAACGAGCGGCCATCCAGGGCCGACGTTTCGGAGACATAGCTGACGTAAACGGCTGCCTTTTCAGACAAAGGATCGGCCTTCTGTGCCGATGCTGCCGACGCAAAACCGATGCTGCACACAAGTGCCGCGACCACCCCAGAAGCTTTCATTCCGAACTCCCTCACGCCACGCGCGATAGTGATGCCCCAACTTCCCGGCATGGGGAACCATGCCTTGTGCGATTTGCGCATTACAAATACAGCAGGCGGGACACCTGACCCCGGCAACAGTGCCTAATAAATCTCTATGGGGTGTTAAGTCTTGGCTCCGGACTCCGCAGTAAAGCAGTTACAATTTGTTCACCTCGCCTGGGTGGCGTTGGGGCTGACGGCGGCTGTTTCCGGCGGAATTGCGGGTGCGCCGCTGCTGGCCGTCCTGATTGCGGCCCTGATGACGCTGGTCACCGGGTTCACGGGCTACGCCCTCGCGCGGGCCGGCGATTCGCTCAGCCGCGGCATTCCGGTGATCGCCTGGATCATTACCGGCTTCCTGGCCATCATCCTGACCGGGGGCGGGGCTTCCCCGCTGATCGTGCTGCTGCTGGCTGCGCCGCTGGCGGCCCTGCTCGCGGGCGCCCTGAGGATGGCGGCGGAGGCGGGCATCTTTGCGGCCGCTGCCCTGTTCTGCGTATTCGTGGCCACCCTGCCGGGCC
>DNFL01000141.1:0-8116 GCA_003486945.1 Hyphomonas sp.
TTCCGATCTGCCGGGCGCGGGCAATGTAGTCGCTCGTTTCCTCATCGGCCGGTCCGGTATCGGTGCGGGCCAGCATGGTGGCAAAGTCGGGCTCTTCGTCGAAGATGTCGGACTCGCGCGTCTCGGCATGGCTGTGCTCGAGGCTGTCATCGAGCATTTCGAACCCGTCGAGTTCCGACACCGGATCGAAGCCGCAAGCATCGTCATCGTCGGACTGGGCGGCCGGCGCAGGTGCGGCGGCAGCTGGTTGCGGCGTTTCGGTCTCGAAGTCTGCGTAGAGGCTGTCCTCGTCCGCCGGCACTTCGGCGACATAGGTTTGCACCGGCGCCGGCGGCGCGGCTTCCGCTTTCGCGAGTGCGTCAACCGTTGCCGGCGAGATGCGGCTCGCGGCGGCGCGGATCGCATCGAAATCTGCCTTGTACGGACTTTCCGGCTCGGCCTCGTCAATTACTTCCCAGCCGGAGAAGCCTGCCTGGAATTCCGGCTCTGCCGTGTCGGAAGCCGGAACGGAGGCGAAGATATCTTCGGCAGGGGCCGGCGCGGGTTCTTCGCGCGCGAGCACCGGCGGCGGCACCGGCACATCCGGCGGCGTCGTGAAGGCTTCGAGATTCTCGAGGCGGCTGGCGAGCGCGGCAATGGCGCGCTGCACGGGCGACAGCGATTCCGAAGATTGCGACTGCATCCGCTCCAGCCGCTCGGACACGCCGGCAAGCGCATCGGAAAGTCGGGCGTCGGACGCCTGGCGCATGCCATCAATGTCCTGCGCGAGCGCGGTGATGGCTTCGTCCTGGCGCTTCTGCAGGCGCACCGCCGCAACGGTGACCTGCTCGCCAACCTGCTCGATCGCTTCGGCGTTGCGCAGTTCGCTTTCCTCGATGCGCTCTTCCACATGCGTAGCGAGCGCGTCGATGCGTTCGGCAACCGTGGCACCGAGCTTGCCGATCTCTTCCTGCACCGCAGCGGTGACATCGCCGGGGCCGTGGGCTTCGACTTCGGCGAGGCGGGTCTTCAGTGCACCAACATCTTCGGCATAGCGCGCATCTTGCGCTTCTGCAGCGCGGGCAATCTCGTTTGCCATTTCGAGACGTGCGGCATCAACTGACTGGCGCACCGAGCGGGCGAGGTCCTCGAAGCGCTTTTCGAATTCCTGCTTCAGGCGTTCGGCCTGTTCCGGATCCACTGTCGCGGCGACGGCTTCGATCCGCTCATCGAGATTTGCAAAAGTCTGCTCAAGGCTCTTGAGCGCTGTGTCGGTGCTGGTTTCGGCGCGGTTGAGACGCTCCTGGATGCGCAGCAGCGTGCCTTCCATCGAGTCGAGCGCGCCGGAGACATCGGCTTCGACCGCCGTGAGGCGCGCTTCTGTCTGACCGGACTGGGCGAGGCGTTCCTCCACCTGCGTTTCAAGATTGTCGACGCGGTCGGCCAGCTGGCGGGCTTGTCCTTCGGCGCGAAGCTCCGCCTGCTGAACAGCGCGCTCCACACGGGCCGCAGCCTCAGAGAGCGTGCGGTCAACGCGCGACTCCATGCCTTCGACGCGTTCCTGCATGTCGGCAAAGCCGGCCTCGACGCGGCCCTTGATGGCGGCGGTTTCGTTCTGGGTCAGCTCGCCTTCGTCATAAACATGACCGGCGAGCTTGCCGAGCGCGTCCTCGAGCGCCTTCAGCGCTTCCAGATTGCGCGCGCCATTGTCGTCCTGTTCCAGGCGGCGGACTTTCGATTGCAGCGCCTCATGCGTGACGCGCATTTCCTCGATCAGACCTTCGACATGACCAGCGACAGCGGCGGTCGTCTGCTCGGCATTCTGCAGGCGGGCGACAAGGCCGAGAACCGAGTGCTCAACGCCATTGATCGCGAGGGTGGAGCGCGCCTCGGTGGCCTCGATGCGGCGCGTCAGCCGGTCCAGCGTGCTGATCGGATCATAGGCCGGCGCATGGTGCTGCGGTTGCGGGGGCGGCGGCGCCGTGCGGCGCGTATAGGAGTAGGGCGTCTCCATCGGCTGCGGCGGGGGCGGCGGTGGTTCCTCGGCCTGCATCAGCAGGCGGTTCAGGTATTCTCCCAGGGAGATGCCCTCGGCCATCGCTGCGTCCCGAGCCGCATCCCGGGCACGCTGGTCGAATGCCCGCCCGCTCCAAGGTCCACCCTGACTCATGTGATCGTCCTCACGCCCGGGCCGTCCTGCCTCTTGGTTAAGGAGAACGGCGGATTTGTTTACACCCGGCCAGAAATGGCCCGGTGTCTGTTAAGGGCGGGTTAAAGGTAAGATTCTTGGAGCTTTTCCCTTCCGTGGAGTCAGGCGCCGGTTGCCTTACCTTAGCGTAAGCGGAAATTTACGTTGACGTTCAGGGAAGGCCGCGCTTACATGGCGTCATATAAGAAGACACGCCAACCAAGGGAGAGACACGTCATGCAACACCATCACCGTACCGCTACCTCCATTTCGGCCGCAGATTCGCGCACCTACACGATCTCGGAACTGGCCCGTGAATTCGGCGTCACGCCCCGCGCCCTGCGATTTTATGAGGACAAGGACATGCTGCACCCCGCCCGGGACGGCATGATGCGCCTCTATTCCAACCGCGACCGCGCCCGGCTGACGATCATTGTCCGCCTGAAACGCCTCGGCCTGCCGCTGGCCGATATCCGCGAAATCCTCGACCTTTACGCCCTGAACGACGGCAAGCGCGCCCAGACCCGCATGATGCTGGAAAAGTTCCGCAAGCAGGCCCGCGAGCTGGAAGTCCAGCGCCAGGACATCGAAACCGCCCTGACGGAGCTCTATAAAGGCATCGAATGGCTGGAAGACCTCGTCTCCAATAACGGCGCCTCGGAAGAGACCAAGCGTCAGGCCGCCGCCTATGAACAGGTCGCCCGCAAGCAGCTCGACGAAGTCTGAGAAGCCCCTTACCGATAAAATTGTAGATTACCGGAGCGTGTTGGAATGACTTTTCCAACACGCTTTGCCATTCAAGGCCGCAAACTTCCTGTTTGAGAGGAGCCTATCCCGATGCCGCGCTATGACGCCCCCGTTCGTGACATGCAGTTCGTGCTGCACGAACTCTTGCAACTCCAGAACTATTCGAACCTGCCGGGCTTTGCCGATGCGACCCCCGAGACGATCGATCAGATCCTCGAAGAGGGCGCCAAGTTCGCCAAGAACGTGCTCTACCCGCTGAACGCCGTCGGCGACCGGCAGGGCTGCAAGCGCAACCCCGATGCCAGCGTCAAGACGCCGGACGGGTTCCCGGAGGCCTACAGGCAACTGGTCGAGAATGGCTGGCCGCTGCTGGCCGCGCACCCGGAAATGGGTGGGCAGGGCCTGCCGCATGTCGTCAACATTGCCTGGACCGAGATGGTCTCGGCCTCCAACATGGCCTTCGGCATGTATCCCGGCCTGACGCACGGCGCCTATCAGGCACTGATGGCCGGCGGCTCGGATGAGCAGAAGCAGAAATACGGGCCGAAGATGGCCTCGGCCGAATGGGCCGGCACGATGAACCTGACCGAGCCGCATTGCGGCACCGATCTCGGCCTGATCAAGACGAAAGCCGTGCCCCAGCCCGATGGCAGCTACAAGATCACTGGCCAGAAGATCTGGATCTCCGGCGGCGAGCAGGACCTCACTGAAAACATCATCCACCTCGTCCTCGCCCGCATCGAAGGCGGCCCGGAAGGCATCAAGGGCATCTCGCTCTTCGTCGTGCCGAAATACATCGTCAACGATGATGGCAGCCTCGGCGCGCGCAACAGCTGCTCCTGCGGCGGCCTTGAGGAGAAGATGGGCATCCACGGCAATGCCACCTGCGTGATGAACTATGACGGCGCCACCGGCTGGCTCGTCGGCGAAGCGCACAAGGGCATGCGCACCATGTTCGTGATGATGAACGAGGCCCGTCTCGGCGTTGGCCTGCAAGGCCTGTCGCAGGCCGAGGCTGCCTATCAGAACGCGCTCGACTTCGCGAAGGACCGCGTGCAGGGCCGCTCGCTGACCGGCGTGCAGGCGCACGACAAGCCTGCCGATCCGATCATCGTCCACCCGGACGTGCGCCGCATGCTGCTGGAACAGAAAGCCTTCATCGAGGGCGGCCGCGCCTTTGCCTACTGGATGGCCTTCCAAGGCGACCTGCAGCACAAGTCGCCGGACGAGAAAGTGCGCGAGAAGGCAGGCGACTACATGGCCCTGCTGACTCCGGTGGTGAAAGCCTACCTCACCCACAAGGGCTATGAGTGCGCCAATACCGGCCTGCTGCTGCATGGCGGTTCCGGCTTCACCCGCGAATGGGGCATCGAGCAGACCGTGCGCGATTGCCGCATCACCACCATCTATGAAGGCACCAACGGCGTGCAGGCGCTCGACCTTGTCGGCCGCAAACTGGGCGCCAATGGGGGCCGTGCGGTGTTCTCCTTCTTCGGCGAAATCGACGAGTTCGTCTCCGCCAGCGAAGGCGTGGCCGGCCTCGAGCCTTACCTCGAAGGCCTGAAGACTGCCCGCGCCCAGCTGCAGGACGGCACGATGTGGCTGATGCAGAACGGCATGAGCGACTTCAACAATGCTGGCGCCTCCAGCCATGACTACCTGCACCTGATGGGCCTGACCGCGCTCGCCTATATGTGGGCACGCATGGCCAAGCTCGCGCTGGAGAAGAAAGCCTCGGGCGACCCCTTCTACGCTGCCAAGCTTGCCACGGGCCGTTACTTCGTCGAGCGCATGCTGCCGGACACCGCCGCCCACCTCGCCAAGGTGAAGACGGGTGCGGCCGCAATGATGGCTCTCAGCGAAGCGCAGTTCTGATACATTGCTGACGCTGCGGCACGGATGGCGCATTCGTGCCGCAGTCACTACATGCTGACGTGAACGTAAGCGGCAACCCGCGTGCCGCGAGGTACCCGGAGATAACTGATGCGTGAGAGCCCCCTGAATGTTCCCAAGTCTGCCTGGCGGCAGGATGAGGAACTCGACATTTTCGCCGATGCCGTCGGCAGCTTCTTCGAGAAGGAGTGCGCCCCGCATGTCGCCGCCTGGCGCAAGGCGGGCATCGTGCCGCGCGAGATATGGACGAAGGCCGGCGAGATGGGCCTGCTCGGCGCCTCGGTGCCGGAAGAATATGGCGGGGCAGGCGGCGACTTCCGCCATGAGGCGATCATCATCGAACAGCAGCAGTGGAAGGGCATCGACGGCTTCGGCATCACGCTGCACAACGCCATCATCGCGCCCTACATCACCGCCTATGGCACCGAGGAACAGAAGCGCCGCTGGTTGCCGAAAATCTGCTCCGGCGAACTCGTCACCGCCATCGCGATGACCGAGCCGGGCGCGGGCTCCGACCTTCAGGGCATGAAGACGACCGCCAAGAAAGACGGCAACCATTACATCATCAACGGCTCTAAGACCTTCATCTCGAATGGTCAGACTGCGGACCTTATTCTCGTCTGCGTGAAGACTGACCCGACCAAGGGCGCCAAGGGCATCTCGATCATCTGTGTCGAGACAGATGCCGTGGAAGGCAAGGGCGGTTTCCGCCGCGGACGCAACCTCGACAAGGTCGGCCAGCACGCGGCCGATACGTCAGAACTCTTCTTCGACGAAGTGCGCGTTCCGGCCAGCCACCTGCTCGGCGGCGAGGAAGGCAAGGGATTCATCCAGCTGATGCAGAAACTGCCGCAGGAACGCCATGTAATCGGCCTGCAGGGCATCGGCATGATCGAGCGCGCGATCCACGAGACCGTCGCCTATGTCAAAGGTCGCAAGGCCTTCGGCCAGACGATCTTCGACTTCCAGAACACCCAGTTCAAGCTTGCCGAGGCAAAGACCGAAGCGACGGTGGCGAAGGTGTTCGCGGATCATTGCACGGAACAATTGCTGAAAGGCGAACTGGACGCGTCCACCGCCTCGATGTCGAAATACTGGATCAGCGACCTGCAGTGCAAGATCATCGACGAATGCCTGCAGCTGCATGGCGGCTTCGGTTATATGGACGAATACCCCATCGCCCAGATGTATGCCGACGCGCGCGTTCAGCGCATCTATGGCGGCGCGAACGAAGTGATGAAAATGCTGATCGCGAGGACGCTGTAGAGACATATGCCTGACCGGCACCTCCTCCGCGAAACCTTCCCCAGCCCCGCGCGCAGCTCGGTCTCGCTCGGCTTTGAGCTTCTTGAGCTTGACGCCAGGGCGATGACCACGCGCGTGCGTTTCAATGGCAGCCCGGATTTCACCAATCCTGCCGGCTATATCCAGGGTGGTTATCTCGTCGCCATGATGGACGATGCCATCGGCATGTTGACGACCGTGAAGGCAGGCACATCGAAATATCCGTCCACGGTGGACCTGCACACGCATTTCCTCCGCCCAGTCCGCACCGGCCCCATCGAAGTCACCGCGCGCCTCCGCAATGTCGGCCGCGCGATGGTCTTCGCCGAAGCCGAACTCTTCGACCCGCGCGGCAAGGAAGCCGCGCGCGCCACCGCTTCCCTGACACTGAACCCGGTGAAAGCACCGGCGACCCCATCCTGATCCCCTGAAAGGAGCCCCCAAATGCCCGAAGCCTATATCTACGATGCCGTGCGTACGCCGCGCGGGAAAGGCAAATCCTCCGGTGCGCTGCACGAGATCACGGCGCTGAGCCTTGGCACGCAGGTGCTGCAGGCCATCCGTGACCGGAACAATCTCGACACGTCGAAAGTTGACGATGTCGTGTTCGGCTGCGTCTCGCCGGTGGGCGAGCAGGGCGGCGACATTGCGCGTATCGCCGTGCTGAACGCCGACTATGCCGAGACGACCGCCGGCGTGCAGGTCGACCGGTTCTGCGCTTCCGGCCTCGAGGCCTGCAACATGGCCGCCTCGAAAGTCATCACCGGCGAAGCCGACATGGCCATCGGCGGCGGTGTCGAATCGATGAGCCGCGTGCCGATGGGCGCAGCCGGCGGCGCCTGGTCGACCGATCCGCAGATCGCCCTCAAATCCTACTTCACGCCGCAAGGCATCGGCGCTGACACGATTGCCACGAAGTATGGCTTCAGCCGCGATGACGTGGACGCCTTCGCCGTCGAGAGCCAGCGCCGCGCCGCGCAGGCTTGGAAAGAAGGCCGCTTCAAGAAATCGGTCGTGCCTGTGCGCGACCAGATGGGCGGCATCCGCCTCGCGCATGACGAATTCATGCGCCCCGACACGACGATGCAATCGCTCGCCGCGCTCGACCCGTCCTTTGCTGGCATGGGCGCGATGGGTTTCGACGAGGTGATCAAGCAACGCTATCCGGAGCTTGAGAAAATCAATCACGTTCACCATGCCGGCAATTCCTCCGGTATCGTGGACGGCGCCTCGGCGGTGTTGTTCGGCTCGAAGGAAATGGGCGAAGCGCTCGGCCTGAAGCCGCGTGCGAAAGTCCGCGCAATGGCTTCCATCGGCTCGGAGCCCGGCATCATGCTGACCGGCCCGACCTATGTGACGCAGAAAGTGCTGAAGAAAGCCGGGATGGATGTGAAGGACATCGACATCTACGAGCTGAACGAGGCCTTCGCTTCGGTCGTCATGCTGATGATGAAGCTCCTCAACATTCCGCACGAAAAGATGAACGTGAACGGCGGCGCCATCGCCATGGGCCACCCGCTCGGCGCCACCGGCGGCATGATCCTCGGCACCGTGCTCGACGAGCTTGAGCGGTCCGACAAGGAAACCGGCCTCATCACCCTCTGCGTCGGCGCCGGCATGGGCACGGCCACGATCATCGAGCGCGTTTGATCCCCACACTGATTGATTGGAACTGATACAATGAAACTCGAAACTTTTAGTTGGGAAGTCGACGGCGATGGCATCGCGCATGCCGTCTTCGATGTGCCAGGCCGCAGCATGAACACGCTGACCGGCAAGGCCGTTGCCGACATCATCGCCATCACGAAGGAAGTCGCCACGAACGACGCCATCAAGGGCCTCGTGCTCTCGTCCGGCAAGGCGAGCGGCTTCTGCGCCGGAGCGGACCTCGGCGAGATGGGCGACCGCGCCGGCGCGGGCGGCGAGAAGAAGCAGAAATCCGTAGACGAACTGAAAAAAGAACAGTTCGATGTCGGCTTTTCGCTGAACGGCACGCTGCGCAAGCTGGAAACCTGCGGCAAGCCG
>DNFL01000141.1:8345-8522 GCA_003486945.1 Hyphomonas sp.
AAGCTGGAAACCTGCGGCAAGCCGGTCGCCGTCGCGCTGAACGGCCTCGCCCTTGGCGGAGGCCTCGAAGTGGCGCTCGCCTGCCATTACCGCGTCGCGGCGAATGACAATCCGAAAATCCAGTTCGGCCTGCCGGAAGCCAAGATCGGCCTCCTGCCGGGCGCCGGCGGCACGCAG
>DNFL01000104.1 GCA_003486945.1 Hyphomonas sp.
GGACGGCGAAACGCCTTACCTCGCTGTGAAACTCGATGATCCGAGCTTCGCGCAGCCGATGCGCGCCGCCTTCTTCGAAAACGAAAAGGAAGGCACCGGCGTCCTTGTCTGGAACCGGCCAAAATGAGCCAGTTTCCTCCACGCGCTTTTATTCGCATGGCCACAGAAATGGATGCCGCCGAGAAACAGCAACCCGAACCGGGCGCCGATCCCAGACACAGTGAGGGCGAACTCCGGTTTCTATCGCTACGGCATGTACTTGAGCGGCTGACAATCAGCCGTTCACTTCTTTACGAACTCATCAAGGACCCGGTCCAGCCGTTTCCGCCTCCGATTCATATTGGCAGACGAAGTGTCTGGGAAGCCAGCGAGGTTGAGGCGTACATGCAGTCGATCCTGCAACAGGCCCGAGGAAAAGCTTAAGCCCGGCAACAACGCGGGTCTATGCTGAGGCGGATATCAGGCCTTACCTCACAGCTGGTTCCGTCGGCGAGCATACGGTCATTCGAGTAGGATCCCTCGTCAGCGCCAATGCTTATTGTCCGACAACTGTATAGTGAGGCGTTCCACTCCAGGTGAGCTTCCAACTCGCTCCCGGGCGTACATTCTGGACAATGCCCGGATCGAAGGCGACAAAGCAACGGCCGCCCCGTCGGCGCACGGAAGGATAAAGCAAACCCTGAATGCCCTGACGGCGAAGCTGGGCTGCATAGGCCTGTCCTTCCGGATACCCGATATCCGGATCCGGATTAAGCGCGGCGTGTTCAGGGTCGCTGCTGAGATCAGGAAACTCTCCGATGAAGTCGGCCAGAAGTTCGACGTAAATCGCTTCGTCCTCGAAAATCCCGATATACCCAAGTTCACGCGTCCGGTGAAACCCTACTTCCTCGGCGGAGGTCAGGACATCAAAGCTGCAGTACCAGGCTCCTCTGTCTCCGGAATTGAACCGGTTGCCGGACAGGCGTGTGTAGGTGAAAGCCGCGTTGATGTGACTCAAACCGTAAATCTTGAGGTCTTGTGCCCGGCGCTTGAATACGAGTTCCCGCCGGTCAAGCGCGGAGCTACCCTCTCGCTCGGTTACAAGCCGGGTGCTTGTCTGACCTTCCAGTTCGGTCAGGATTTCAAACTCCTCATCGGTGTCGACCAGGCCGCGAAGGACGGGCGGCTTGTGATGGGTTTGCGAGATCAGACGCACGAGACCGCGGTCATTCAGAACGGTAGTCTTCAAACACCGCCCCGCAAAGCATCGACATATGTACGCACACGAATGATTTTAGGCAGTCCACCGCGGATCATAGCGTCGATCGGGCGCTGCCCTTCGAATTCCGGCCCCTGATTGGCCAGCTTGATCCATCGGCTTGCAATCGGCGGATTGAAGTACAGTTCAAGCGACTTGTAGAGCCCGATCAACGCGCTCAGCCTGAGCATCTGATCGTGTGTCAGCTCACCGGCAAAGTCGGTCTTCTTTGCTCGTTTCCAGGTGGACTCTGACATGTCGGCAAGCCCGGCAGCTTCCGCTGCGGTGAGCGCCCATGTCTCTACCATTCGGCTAAAGGCTTTCAAAGCTACCGCTTGCGCGTCGATTGCGGGTCGATTCTGTACTTTCGCTTTCATTGCGGCTGCTCCTTCGTATCAATATGTAAGCTCATATGGTCTAATTGTAAAGACCATATGAGCTTGACAGTCTGCCCCGCCCCCTTTTCTCTTCCTGCAAACAATCGAGCGCTGGTCGATTGAAGAGACCGGGTTCTTTGAATGTCCGGTTTCTCATGAGCAAGATAGCGAACGTCGTGAGGATCCGCATGACCTTCTGGCTAATCGGCACGGGTAACGTCAGGCCAGACGCGGATCCTGGAATTTTCCATCAGCATAAATCTTAGAGCGAAACCCATTGGAACGCCGCGACGCTCTGAGACGCGATAATATCACACAAGATCAAGCAGATGCGTCATCGTGGCTGGAAGTCTTTAATGACTTCGAAGGATAATAGGGCTAAGCAAGAAACATGATGAAGGTGGTGCAGCTCCTCTTGAAGCGGTTGATGCCCTTGCTGGCTGCACTCGCCTTTCTGGCATTGCCCGCCAGCGCGGAACCCTTGTGCGACCCCCACGAACAGCATGCATGCGCAGCGCTGCACATGGAAATCCATGAGCATGACGATTTTGGTGCGCACGATCCGGCGTCGCACGAGCATGGTGTTCACTCGCACGGCAACTGCCACGTTCCGATGACCCAGGCCGAGTCATTTGAGCTCTCGGCTTTGTTGGGCCGGGATGAAGCGGTTCCTGCCCTTCGGGACCAGAGAGCCCGCTCGGCCCTTACGCCCGCCTTGGAACGCCCACCCCGCGTCTGATTGCGTCCACTGCTCGCGCTCGCTCCGGCGACCCGCCAGCATATCGACAGCAACCGGCTAGGGATTGACCTGACTCATGATACCCAAAATTCTGGGCGCGGCTGGCGCGCTCATGGCAGCGATCGGCTATTCGCCGGCGTTTGCAGAAATTTGCACGCGCAATACCGACGCGACAGGCTCGCAACTTTCACTTCAGCAGGCGATTCTGCAGGCTGTCGAAAGCGACCTGAGACCGAACGCGGCGCGGGCTGCAGTCGCAACAGCGCGCAGCGAACGCGCTATTGCTTCACTGCGGCCGTCAGACACCGTGAGCCTGGGGTTCGAAAACTTTCCGGGCATCGGTCTCGCGGCCGAGATCGACAGTCTCGAAGTCACCGGCACATTCAACCGTGTCTGGGAACGCGGCGGCAAACGCGAAGCGCGTACCGCGTTCGCTGAGCGGGGCGTCGAGATTGCGGAGGCCGGCGTCGTTATCAGCAAGGCCGATATCGCTTACGAAATACAGGCGCTCTATGTCGAGCTTGCCTTGACGCAGGCGCGCGCGTCGCTCGCAGCAGAGAGACTGGCAGCGGCTCGCGAGGCTGAGACCCTGATCAAGAAGCGGGTCGAAGCCGCGCGTGACCCCCTACTCGCTGGATCCCGTGCAGCGGCGGACGCCATGGTGGCAGAGGGCGAACTCGCGCGCCTCACCCAGGATGCTGAACGCCTGCGCACTGCCCTCGCCGATTTCTGGGGAGGCGCTGCAGACTTTGGCGTGGACCTTTGCGGTTTGTCTCCAGGCGGAGGCCACAACGAGCATACGCTTGACGTTGCAAGTTCTCCGGAACTCGCGCGCATCGAAGCTGAGCGCCGGCAGGCGCAGGCAGCGCTTCGGCTGGCCCAAGCCGAGCGCGTCCCGGATGTGACCTGGAGCGCGGGTGTCCGCAAGTTCGGAACCGACGAAAGTGTAGGAATTCTTGGCGGAGTTTCGGTGCCGCTTGGCGCCCCGAAGCGCGCCGCACCTTATGAGCAAAAGGCTGGCGCGCAGGCTCGCCAGCTGGAAGCGGAAGCCGACGCGCTGCGCCAGTCCCTGCTGCGTGAAAGCGCCCAGCTGGAGCGAACCGCGCTGGGCGCGACCGACGCTCTGAGCCAACTCGAAACTGGTCCCTTACCTGAAGCCGAACGCGCCGTGGCGCTCGCCAATGATGGCTATGCGCGCGGTGCCTTCTCCTATCTCGACGTCCTTGATGCCCAAAGGCTGATGTTCGATCTGCGCGAGCAGCGCTTCGACCTTCTTCGTACCTATCATCTCGCCGAAGCCGCGCTTGCCCGAATTCAGGCCCGCAACCTTCCGGCCGCTCTCCAGGAGACTGCCCCATGAACCGTTCTAAACACCCCATTGCTCTCAGTCTCGCGGCCCTGGTGATGGCCGGGATCGTCACCGCCTGCGGCGCGTCATCTGCGACCCAGACGGAAGCGGCGGGCTACAGCGACGAACACGGTGCTGAAGAAAGTGAACCTGAAAAGGGCCCTCATGGAGGTCGCATGCTGGAGGATGGCGCCTTCGCGCTCGAAGTCACGATCTTTGAAACCGGCGTAGACCCCCAGTACAGGATCTATCCGACAATGGACGGAAAGCCCGTTGATCCGTCTGCGGTTGACCTCATCGTTACCCTGTCCCGTCTTGGCGGGAAGACGGATACATTCCAGTTCACGCCGGAAGCCGAGTATCTCAAGGGTGACGGTGTCGTCACCGAGCCGCACTCGTTCGATGTGGCCGTAAGGGCTTCTCACGCAGGAAAGGCTCACACCTGGTCTTACGAATCCTATGAAGGCCGGACGACCATAACTGACGCCGTTGCGACTGAGGCCGGCGTAACAACTGAGCCTGCGGGCCCCGCGCTCATCCGGGAACGGATTGAACTGTCCGGCACGGTCCAACTCACGCCGTCCGCAACTGCAGATGTCCGGGCCGTCTATCCGGGCCGTGTCCTGCGCGTGACAAAAACGGTCGGAGATACTGTACGAAAAGGAGATACGCTGGCTGAAGTCGAAAATTCGAGCAGCCTTCAGACTTATTCAGTGCGCGCGCCGATTTCCGGCACCGTCCTTG
>DNFL01000089.1:0-8946 GCA_003486945.1 Hyphomonas sp.
ATCGCCAACGCCTCGCGCCCGATCAAGAGCTCCGAGCGTGAGCTGTGCGCGGCGGCCGGTGTGACGGAGATTACCGAAATTCCGATGGGCTATGACGGCGTGGTGCTCGCCACAGCCAAGGAGAGCCCGCTTTTCGACATTACCAAGGAAGAGCTCTACCTGGCGCTCGCCAAGGATGTTCCGGACGGGAAGGGCGGTCTGCAACCGAACCCGTACAAATTGTGGAGCGAAGTGTCGCCCAAGCTGCCCGCTGCGCCGATCCTGATCCTTGGCCCGCCGCCCACTTCCGGCACGCGTGATGCCTTTGTCGAACTGGGCATGGAAGCCGGCGCGCTTGCCATCCCGCAGCTGGCGGAGCTGAAGAAGACCGATGAGGCTGCTTTCAAGGCGCTGGCGCATACGGTGCGCACGGACAACACCTGGGTGGATTTCGGCGAGAACGATTCCGCTATCGTCCAGTCGCTCGTGAAGTCGCCGGATGCGGTCGGTATTCTCGGCTTCTCCTTCCTCGAGCAGAATGGCGACCGGGTGAAGGGAGGCCTGCTGGGCGGAGTTGAGCCGACCTTCGAGAACATTACCAACGGCCAGTACGGTCTTGCCCGCGTGATGTACTTCTATGTGAAGGACCAGAACCTTGGCCTCGTGCCGGGCCTTGCCGAGTTCGTGGAAGAATCGGTCAGCGAGGGCGCTGCCGGTGAAGATGGCTACATGATCGAGAAGGGGCTCATTCCTCTGCACCCGGACGAACTGGCCGCCGCGCAGGCCGCGGCAGAAGGTCTGATGAAGCGCGGAAGCTGACCGGTCAGCTCGCTGCGGCGGCCTTCGTCTTGCGCCGCCGGATGCGGATCTTGTGCCAGAAGCGGCGCCGTTGGGGCGGGTCGAGCGGCTGCAGGTTTTCGAGGAACACTTCGGCGCAGGCGCGCCAGCTATAGGTTTCGGCATGCGCGCGCGCCGCGTTCCGGCTGAGCTTCAGGCAATCAATGGCGCCCTGCGCGAGATCGCCGCCGAGCGGTGTGATCGTGCCGGCGCCGGAGCCGGGGATGACGTCGCGCGGGCCGGTCGCGTCATAGGCGGCAACTGGTGTGCCGGCAGCCATCGCTTCCAGCACGACGAGGCCGAACGTATCCGTCAGGCTGGGGAAGACGAACACGTCCGCGCTGGCATAGCATGCGGCGAGGTCGTCACCGAATTTGGCGCCGGTGAAGACGACATCCTTGTATTGTTTCTTCAGCTCTTCGAGCTGCGGGCCATCGCCGACGATCACTTTCGTGCCCGGCAGGTTCAGCTCGGCGAAGGCCTCAATATTCTTCTCGACCGCGACGCGCCCGACATTCAGGAAGATCGGGCGGGGCAGGCCGGCGAACGGGTCGCCCGGCTGGCCTTCCTCAACGCGCTTCAGGGGCGAGAACATTTCGGTGTCAACGCCGCGGCTCCACGCAACGAGGTTCTGGAAGCCGTGGCCGGTGAGTTCATCCATCAGCGAAGGCGTCGCCACCATCACCTTGCCGGAATACTTGTGGAACCAGCGCACGAAGGAATAGCCCCAGCTGACCGGAATTGGCAGGCGGGCGGAAACGTATTCCGGAAAACGCGTGTGGTAGGCCGTGGTGAAGGGGTGCTTCTCGGTCAGGCACACGGCGCGGGCCGCCATGCCGAGCGTGCCTTCGGTGGCGATGTGCACGGCGTCAGGTTCGAACTCGTCGAAAATGCTGGAGATGCGCGGACGTCCGAACAGGCCCATCTTGATTTCGGGATAGGTAGGGAGCGGCATCGTCATGAAGCCGGCGCCAGGGTGCACGATTTCCCACGTGTGACCCATCGCCTCGGTCTCGGCGATGATGCGCTTCATCGTGCGCACGACGCCATTGACCTGGGGGTCCCAGGCGTCGGTGACGAGCATGATGCGCATTGCATCTCCCTGCAAACATCGTGGCGAAGCCCCCCGCGGGCCGCTCGGGGCGCAATCTGGCGGGCCCGGGCGGCGGCGTAAAGGGGGCGGCTGCGGTCAAATTCCTCTCGCAGGCGGGCGCGTCCACAGGTATTCTCATGCTTCGCCCGTGCCGCGGGCAGCAAGATTTGCCCTTTTCCAAGTGAGTTCACCTGTTCCCATGCCTGATACACTCGCCTCGCTCCCGGTCGACTGGGACGCGCTCGACGCCCTGAAATTCGCTGATGAGGAAGCCCTCCTCGAAGGCCTCCTGAAACAGGGCGTGCTGCCGGGCCCGATCCGCGAAGGCGCGGTGCGCCGGGGGCGGGAGCTGGTGGTGATCGCCCGCTCGAAGGGGCGCAAAAAGGGAATGATGGAGAGCTTCCTGGAGGAGTTCGGCCTGTCCAATTCCGAAGGCCTCGCGCTGATGTGCCTTGCCGAGGCACTGCTGCGGGTGCCGGATGCGGCGACCAAGGATGACCTGATCGCGGAGAATATCCGTTCCGGCAACTGGGGCGCGCATCAGGGCCAGTCGGACAGCTGGCTGGTGAATGCCTCGACCTGGGGCCTGATGCTGACCGGCAAGGTGATCGGCCCGCCGGACAGCGCGAAACGCGGCGCGGCGCATTTCGTTGGCGGCCTGATCCGCCAGAGCGGCGAGCCGGTGATCCGCACGGCGATGATGCAGGCGATGCGTATCATGGGCGAGCAGTTCGTCCTTGGGCGGACGGTCGGCGAGGCGCTGAAGCGGGGCCGCCGGATGATCAAGGCGGGCGAGGCGCAGAATTTCTCGTTCGACATGCTGGGCGAGGGCGCGCGCACCTCGGCAGATGCCGAGCGCTACTTCACAGCCTACGAGCAGGCGATTGCGGCTGTGGCTGCGGACAAGGCGGACGGCCAGGCGCCGGAGGCGGCGAACGGCGTTTCGGTGAAACTCTCGGCGCTGCATCCGCGCTATCTCGCGGTGAAGGAAGCGCGCGTGATGGCGGAGCTTTATCCGAAAGTGCTGACGCTCTGCCAGCAGGCGGCGAAGGCGAATATCGGCCTCTGCCTCGATGCGGAGGAGGCGCACCGGCTGGTGATCAGCCTGAAGATTTTCGAAAAACTGGCGCGTGAGCCGTCGCTGGAAGGCTGGACGGGACTTGGCCTCGCGGTGCAGGCCTATCAGAAACGCGCGCTCGCGGTGATCGAACGGCTGTCGAGTTTGGCAGACGTGACCGGCAGGCGCTTCATGGTGCGGCTGGTGAAGGGCGCGTACTGGGACAGCGAGATCAAGCATGCGCAGGTGGAGGGCTATCCGAACTTCCCGGTGTTCACCACCAAGCAGGGAACGGACGTTCACTACCTTGCCTGCGCGAAGGCGATGCTGGCGGCTTCGCCCTCGATCTTCCCGTGCTTTGCCACGCACAATGCGCACACGTTGGCGGCGGTGGAGTTGCTGGCAGGGCAGGCGGGTGTGACGGCATACGAATTCCAGCGTCTGCACGGCATGGGCGAGCCGCTTTACGAGGCCGCCGAAGCGGGCGGTCGCGTGCGGGTGTATGCGCCGGTGGGCGCGCATGAGGACCTCTTGCCCTATCTCGTCCGCCGCCTGCTTGAGAACGGCGCGAATACGAGTTTTGTTCATTCTTTCCTCGACGATACGGTCCCGCCCGAGCAGGTTGTGGCGGACCCGGTGGCGAAAGTGGAAGTTGGCCCGCGCCGGCATCCGCGCATTCCGACACCGCCGCGCCTTTACGGTGCGACGCGCCGCAACTCCGCCGGCCATGATCTCAGCCAGTCCGGCGTGCGCGCGAACTTCGCAGCGGCCGTGAAGGCGCTAGATGAAGGCCCGGCGATTGCGGCGGGCGCTATCGTCTCTGGCAGGGCCATCACCGGCGGCGGCGACCTTGTGCGCGCGCCGGCCGATACCAATCACGTGATTGGCGCAGTGCTCGAAGCCGATGCGGTCTCGATCGATAGCGCGCTGGATGCGGCGGCGGCTTACCAGCCGGAATGGGACCATCTCGGCGGACCGAAACGGGCGGAATACCTGCACGCGATGGCGGATGCGATGGAAACGAATGCGGCGCACCTGATTGCGCTGATGGCGCGCGAAGCGGGCAAGACGCTTGCAGACGGGATTGCCGAAGTGCGCGAGGCTGTGGACTTCTGCCGCTACTATGCCGCGCAGGCGGCGGAGGATTTCGGCGCGCCGGTGCGTCTGCCGGGGCCGACGGGTGAGACGAACCACTTGTCCTTGCACGGACGAGGCGTGTTCTGCTGCATCAGCCCGTGGAACTTCCCGCTGGCCATCTTTACCGGGCAGATCGCCGCGGCGCTGGCGGCGGGCAACACGGTGGTCGCCAAGCCTGCGGAGCAGACCGTGCTGACGGCTTTCGAGGCGGTGCGCCTGTTCCACAAGGCAGGACTGCCGGAGGCGGCGTTGCATCTGCTGCCGGGCCGTGGCGAAACGGTCGGCGCGGCGTTGACAGCGGACCTGCGTGTATCGGGCATCTGCTTTACGGGCGGCACATCGACCGCGCGGATCATCAACCGCACGCTGGCGGGCCGCGACGGCCCGATCATTCCGTTGATTGCGGAGACGGGCGGGCTGAACGGCCTGTTCGTGGACACGACCGCGCTGCGCGAGCAGGTGATCGATGACATGATTACTTCCGCTTTCGGGTCTGCGGGCCAGCGCTGCTCTGCGCTGCGCATTGCTTTCCTGCCGAAGGCGACCGCGGACAGCCTGATCGAAGGCCTGATCGGGGCGATGGATGAGCTGAAGATCGGTGATCCGGCGCGGCCGGATACCGATACAGGGCCGGTGATTGATCCGGACGCGCTTAAGATGCTGGAGCCGCATCTGGCGCGGATGAAGGCGGAGGCGAAGCTGCTGCATCAGGCGGACGCGCGGGAACTCGGCGCGAAAGGGTTTGGCTTTGGTCCGGCGCTGGTCGAGATTTCCTCGCTTGATCAGATCACGGAGGAAAAGTTCGGGCCGAACCTGCATATCCTGCGCTATGATCCGGACAATGTGGCGGAGGTGGCGGGCGCGCTGAAGGCGAGGGGGTATGCACTGACGCTGGGCATCCATTCGCGGCTGGAGAGCTTCCACAACGCCGTGAAGGCCGCGATGCCGGCGGGCAATACCTATGTGAACCGCTCGATGATCGGCGCAGTGGTTGGCGTTCAGCCGTTCGGCGGCGACGGGCTTTCCGGCACCGGACCAAAGGCGGGCGGGCCGCACTATCTCCATCGTTTTGCCACCGAGCGGGTGGTAAGTGTCAACATCACCGCGCAGGGCGGCGACCCTGAACTTCTGAGCCTTTGAGGGATACGATCATGCTGCGTCTCATTGCATCTGCCTCTGTTGCTGCCCTCCTTCTGGCGGCGTGTTCGCCGGAGACAGGGGCGCCGGCTGATAGTCCGGAGGCGGAGCAAACCCTCGGCGGGGATGACAGTGTGGAGCCCGCCATGGCATTCGACATGCCGGGTGATTTCCAGCTGTCCTATTCTCAGGAGAGCGGTGCGGCGAATGTGTCTTCGGAGCTTGACCCGGCTATTTTCGCCTTTGATCCTGAGTTGGCCTACAGCCTCTGGAAGGATGCGAAGTCATCGCTCGACGAAATGATGACGCAGGCGGCGGCTGAAGAGTCGGCTGCGTCGGGGGATCCCTCCTGGTTTCGTCCGTACACGATGGAAATCAGCAGCAAGGCGACGCTGGTGCTGGATGACCTGATCAGTGTCGAGCATTTCGTGGCGGAATATACCGGCGGCGCGCATGGCAATTATTTCATGGGCGGCGGCGTCTACAGGAAGGGCGAGACCGAGCCGATGAAGCTGGCGGAGATGATTGCCGATGAGGCAGGTTTCCGGGCGCTGGTGGTCAAGGGGCTGGTCGAGGAGAAGGTCAATCGTGGATGGGAAGAGTCCGAGCGGCCGGTGATTTCATCGGAGCTGGGCGAACTGCTTACGCCGTCTGCGGACTATCCGGACGTGTTCGACGGCAAGGTCGTGCTGCAGGGTTCGGAGACGGCCGGCCTGATCGGCGGGGTGGTGGTGATCTTTTCGCCCTACCATGTCGGTTCGTTTGCCGAGGGATCGTATGAGGTGCTGATCTCCGCCGCTGATCTTCAGCCGGTGCTGACGCCGGCCTGGAAGGACCGGTTCGGCGGGGCGCCGTTACCTTTGGCTCCGAACTAGCAGCGGCGGAATTCCCAGGTCACAGCGCGGGCGCCGTTGAGCAGGGAAATGGTGGCGCTCATTCGGCTGCCCTTACGGGTGTAGACGATACGCTGTGGATAGTCGTGCTTGCCGTTCTCGAAGGTGACGGTGTTCTTGGCGCGGCTGACTTCGGTGAATTCCGACGGGCCGAAGCCGCCCGGATAGGCGTTGAACACGGCCGGTGCGCCGCCATCGATGCGGGATTGTTCAAAAAAGGAAACGGCGCCGGCCTCGTCATAGGTTAGGGCGTAGCCGAAGAGGAAGCCGGCTTCCGGTTTGGACCAGATTTCCTTGTAGGACTTGTCAGCCGTGCGCCAGCAGCCGGTCATCCATTTCAGGCCTTCGTCGGCCTGGGCAACGGGGGCGATCACGGCCGAGCTGGCAGCGAGGACGAGGGCGACGAGAGCGTGTTTCATTCTTCCACCATGTGCGGCCGCTGCGGGCCGGTGTTGCGCGGTTGATACTGCGTTTCAGCGGGTCAGTCTGGCCGATAATTGCCGGGAAGTCACCCGGGGAGCTGAATGTCGGGAAGGGGGAGGGGCTTCTCGGCAGTGTTACGGAATCCAGCTTCTTACGGCGCCGGATCGGGTTGGGGGATCATGAAGTGGGCGGTGATGGCGGAGACGGGGTCGTTGCGGGTTTCCTGCCAGGCTTCGGCGCGGACGGAGGCCATGCGGCGACCCATCTTCATCACGAAGGCGCGGGCGTATAGATCCTTGGCGTGGCCCTGGCGCAGGTAGTCGATGGTGATGTTGATGGGGCGCGGCGGGCGCGCCATGTCGGACACAAGAAAGACCTGCAACATTGCGGTCAGCTCGAGGAATGAGGCAATGGCGCCGCCGTGCAGGGCGCGGATCGTGACATTGCCGATCAGCTTTTCCTGGAAGGGGAGGATGGCAGTCATCTCGTCGCCGAGGATTTCGCAGCGCATGCCGAGCGACTGAGCGAAGGGCATGCCTTTCAGGATCGTGTCGATTTCGTCCGCGCGCGGATTGGTGAGATCAGGGTTCATTTGCCGGATTTCCCGCCGCCGAAGCGCGGCTTGTTGATGGCGAAGGTGCCCTGCGAGGAGGCGATCAGCCGGTCGCGGGTTTCGTGATAGGCCCAGGCGCGGGTGAAGCAGACCGTACGGGTGAGATGGTAGCACTCGGCCTCGCCGATGATGTCGAGGCTCTTGGTGGCGGGGCGCATGTAATCGATGCGCAGGTCGATGGTGGCAACAAAGCGCAGTTGGGTCATCGCCGAGGTGCAGGCCATGCCGGAGAGGTTGTCGAGGAAGGTGGTGATGACGCCGCCATGGATGACGCCGGTTTCAGGGTCGCCGACGAGGTGCTCGGCCCAGGGCTGGATACCCCAGACATGGCCCTTCTCGACCTTGGTGACGCGGAATCGCGTTTCGTTTGCCCATGGGACAACGTCGCGCATCACATTGATGTTCTCGTTCATGATTGCCGCGATGTCATACTGCTTTTTCGGCTTGTCGGTCATGCCGCGGCCCCGTTTCGGATTTGACGCCCTCAAAACGCCGGATAACATCGCAGCGGACTCATGGAAACGGGAAACCCTCAGGGAAGGATTAAGGCTATGGCGTTTGACGCTGCGGCAAAGCCGAAGACCTGCATTATCGGCGCGGGCTGTTCGGGCTTCACGATGGCAAAGCGGCTGAAGGATCACGGGCTGCCATACGATTGCTTCGAGAAATCGGACAATGTCGGCGGCAACTGGTATTACAACAACCCGAACGGGGTATCGTCCTGCTACCAGTCGCTGCATATCGACACGTCGAAATGGCGCCTGGCCTTCGAAGACTTCGCCGTACCGGAGGACTGGCCGGACTTTCCGCACCATGCTCAGCTACAGCAGTATTTCAACGATTATGTCGACCATTTCGGGCTGCGCGAAACGATCACGTTCAATACCGCGGTGACGGATGTGGCCGACCTGCCGGGCGGGCGATACCGGGTGACGCTGTCGACCGGCGAGACGCGCGATTATGATGCGGTGTGCGTGGCGAACGGGCACCACTGGGATGCGCGGATGCCGAAATATCCGGGCACGTTTGACGGATACCAGGTGCACTCGCACCATTACCGCGATCCGTTCGAGCCTTATGATTTCCGGGGCAAGCGCGTGATGATTGTCGGGGCGGGCAATTCGGCGATGGATATTTCGTCCGAGCTTTCGCAGCGGCCCATCTCGGAGAAGCTGTTCATCTCGATGCGGCGGGGCGTGTGGGTGCTGCCGAAATACATGGACGGCAAACCGGCGGACAAGGCGGTGCTGCCAGCCTGGATGCCGCCGAGTGTCGGCCGGTCTCTCGCCAAGGCGAAGATACGCAAGACGATCGGCAATATGGAAGACTATGGCCTGCCGAAGCCGGACCATGAGCCGCTGGACGGGCATCCGTCCGTATCCGGAGAATTCCTGACGCGGGTGGGCTGCGGCGACATCACGCCGAAGCCGGGCATCGAGCGGCTGGACGGGGACGGGGTGGTGTTCGCTGACGGCACGCGCGAGAAGATTGACGCGATTGTCTGGGCGACGGGCTACAACACGACTTTCCCGTTCTTCAAACAGGACGAGCTGACGCCGAAGGACAACGTGTTCCCGCTGTACAAGCGGATGGTGCAGCCGGGGAGGGAGACGCTGTTTTTCCTCGGCCTCGCGCAGCCCTTGCCGACGCTGGTGAACTTCGCCGAGCAGCAATCCAAACTGGTCGCGGCGGCGCTGACGGGGGCGTATGCGTTTCCTTCGCATGACGAGATGCGGCGGGGGGCGAAAGAGGACGAGGAGGGGGACCCTGGGCATTT
>DNFL01000089.1:9118-12281 GCA_003486945.1 Hyphomonas sp.
GGCGGGTGACGAAAGAGGACGAGGAGGCGCACCTTGGCCATTTCTATGACAGCCCGCGCCACCGGATGCAGGTGGACTTCAATGCCTACTGCAAGGACCTTCTGAAGGAGATCGAGCGCGGGGCGAAACGGGCCAAGGTGAGCGCGTGAGCATAGGCCTTCGGGGGCTTGTCTTTGTGCTGATGATCTTGCTGGGCGCATGTGCGACCCAGCCGGCGCCGGTGATCGTGTACGGCCCGCCGGTTGATTACGGCCCGCCGGGCGATCCGAAAAACCCGCCGCAAGGAACGTTCCAGCCGAACGCCTATCTGCGGCTCTGCCCTGGCATGAGTGTGTCGAACGCGCCGCCGCATGACAGCGAGCGCTGGGTGATCGATTTCAATCCGGTGATCGTGGTCGGCCAGATCGTGATGGCGAGCGTACCGGTGAATGATGTGTGCCTTGCCTCCGGCATTGGTTACCGCGCCGGGCGGATGCATGAGGGGATCGACCTGACGAGCCGGCCGCCGGGGCCGGTTTATGCAGCAGCGCCGGGGCGGGTGATCGAGGCGCGCTGGTCGTCCGGATACGGAAATCAGGCGCTGATCGACCATGGGCACGGCGTCTATACGCGCTATGCGCACCTCGAGTATTTCGATGCGGGCGTCTTTCCGGGGGCGGAAATCGGGTATGGCCAGCCGGTGGGCCAGATGGGCGCGACCGGCAATGCCGAGGCGCCGCACCTGCATTTCGAGATCCTGACGGGCGACTACAACAATTCACAGGGGTCCAAGGGGCTAGCGGTGCACAGCCCATTTGGGTTTCCAGCCTACGACTTTTCCGGCTATTAGGGCTGCGGGGAGGTACGTTTGATGCGAGTCCTGAAACTGGCACCGCTGGCCGGTGTGTTGGTGCTGAGCGCGGCCCTGTCCGCCTGCTGCCTGATTCCGAAAGCGCCGCCGGCGCCGGAACCGGTCCCCGCAAACTCACCTTTCGGGGCGCTTGAGACGCTGGTCGGCAAGACCTGGCGCAGCGTGCCGGTTGGGGAAGGCGAGGGCGGCCCTGCGGATGTGTCACGCTGGAGCCGCGACCTGGGCGGGCGGGTGCTGGTGAACCGGCATATGCTGGAAGACGGATCGTATGGCGGGGTGACCTATGTGTACGAGAACGCGCAGACCGGCAGCCTGGACTATGTCTATGTGACCAGCGGCGGCTTCCACACGAGCGGCAGTTTCGAACTGGGCGAGGATGGCAGCTGGACGGCGGAAGAGGAAGTGACCGGGCATGAGACGATCACCCGCGTGCGCTCCACCGGGCGGATTACGCCGGATGGGCAGATGGCGATGACGTCTGAGTATTTCGCCAATGGCGAATGGATGCCGGGGCGAAACGTCGTGTACGGACCAACCACGCAGGCGCTGCCCGAGCTGAGCGGACGCAGCAAGAAATGAAGGGGAAGTTCCTCGATCCCGGTGAGATCGCCCGGGCCTATCGTGATCCGGTTTCGCTTGCTTCATTGGTCGTGGACCTGTTGCCTCTGGTGGCGGTGATCGCTTTCGGATGGGGCGCGACGCCGCTGGTGGCGCTCTACTGGCTCGAGAACCTTGTCATCGGCCTTTTCACGATCTTCCGGATGATCGGCACGGCGGCGGCCGCGCTGACCAATCTCGCGGTGGCACTGTTCATGGTGCCGTTCTTCACGGTGCACTATGGCGCCTTCTGCTATGGGCATGGCGTGTTCCTGAACGTGTTTGCCACGGGCGGGGAGAATGGTTTTCCGACGCCCTGGGGCCTTGTCGGCTGGGCGCTCGGCACGGCGCCGGAGATGTTGTGGTTTGTCGGCGCGATCGTAGCGGTGAGCGCGCTTTACTTTGCGGTGGATTTCATCGGGCGCGGCGAATTCCAGCGTACCAATCCGGCGGCGGAAATGAGCTCGCCTTATGGGCGGATCATCACGCTGCATGTGGCGATTATCCTTGGCGCGGCGGTAGCGTTCTCGATGGACGAGCCGCTGGCGGGCGTGCTGCTGCTGATCTTCATTCGTGTCGTGTTCGGCATCTTCATGACCCTGATGCGCCGGCGCAAGCGCGAAGCCGCGGTGGAAGCCGGCGCGAGCATGGTGGACGACGACGCCTGAGCGCCGCCGTCCGTATGCGGAACAATTTTAGCCGCAGCAGGCGCGCACGGGCGGGATGGCCGGGATCGGCATACCGGTGGGGGTGGAGACGAGACGGGCCTCTCCGGTGACCGGGCCGCCGCCATAGGTAGCGCTGTCGCCGGTGGTGTGGAAAACTTCCCAGGAAATTCCGGCCGGATCGCTGACCCAGCTTTTTTCCGACTGAGCGTAGCAGCAGGTGGTCTCGCCTTCTTCGAGCACGGGTGTGTCTGCGGATTTCAGGCGGGCATAGACCTCGCGCAGTTCCTCATCCGACTCGGCCTGGATGCCTAGATGTTCGACGCCGGGCGCTGCGCCGCGTGCGCTGATGGCGAAATTGACGCGCGGATCGTCCAGCATCCACTTGGCATAGTCGCTCTTCTCGACGGTGGGCTCGGCGGCGAAGAGCGTTGAGTAGAAGCGGGTCGCGTCGGCGAGATTGTCGACGGCGACATGGACGTGCAGGCGTTTCATGGGAGGGGTCCTTTCGAGGGGCGGGGGATGGATCAGGAACCGCAGCAGGCGGAATTGCTCGCGGCAGTGAGGACGGACTCGCGGATTTCGGCGCGGCCCTGACAGCAGTCTTCCATCAGGTAGATGATCAGCTGGCTGACGGTATCGTAGCTGGCGAAATAGATGATGGAGCGCCCGCGCCGCTCGCTGCGCACGAGGCCGGCCTGCGAGAGGACAGAGAGCTGGGCGGAGAGCGTGTTCTGGACTGTGCCGAGTGCGGAGGCGATCTCGCCGGCGGGCAGGCCGTCATGGCCGGCGCGGACGAGCAGGCGGAAGACGGCAAGGCGGCCTTCCTGGGCGAGGGCGGAGAGTTGGGAGACGGCGGCTGTAATATCCATATATCCAGAATAATAGATATATTAGAAGCAGTCAAGGGGAGGGAGCGGGGTGTGGGGGATAGTCAGGGTGGGGAGTAGGGGTGCTGCACCGGATCAGTTGCAGCCGGCGTTGGGGGCTCGCCGCCTCACCCCGCAGCCCCGTGGCCCGCGGGAGAGGGGGCTTTCAGGGCTCACTTCAC
>DNFL01000383.1 GCA_003486945.1 Hyphomonas sp.
GGTCCGTTCAAGCCGGATCACTACCGCTACTAGGTTTCGGGGACGCGCGTGGCGCAGGCATATATCCTCACGCTCAGCTGCCCGGACAGGGTGGGCCTTGTGGCCCGCCTTGCACGGCTGTTGGAGGAACATGACTGTTTCATCGTGTCATCCCGCACCTTCGGTGATCCGCAGACGGAACGTTTCTTCGCGCGCCTCGTTTTCAACACGCCGGAAAACGGCGAGCCGCTGAAACGCGTCGAAGCCGCCATGGCCATCCTGGGCAAAGAGCTGTCTGCCGACTGGCGGATTGCCCCAGAAGGCGAGCGCCTGCGCACTCTGCTGATGGTGTCGAAATCCGATCACTGCGCCAACACGCTGCTCTATGCCGCGCGGCGCAGCGAACTGCCGATAGAGATCACCGGCATCGTCTCCAACCACAACACACTGAAGCCCGCCTTCGCTCACTGGAACCTACCCTGGTTTCATGTGCCGGTGACGGCTGCGACGAAGGCGGACGCCGAAGCCCGTCTCTTCAGCATTGTCCGGGAAACGCAGTCAGACCTCGTCGTCCTCGCCCGCTACATGCAGGTGCTCAGCGAAAATGCCTGCCGCCATCTCGAAGGCCGCGTCATCAACATCCACCACTCTTTCCTGCCGGGCTTCAAGGGTGCGCAGCCTTACCATCAGGCGCACGCGCGCGGCGTGAAAGTCATCGGCGCAACGGCGCATTATGTGACCGCCGACCTTGATGAAGGTCCGATCATTTCCCAGGCGACCGAAACCATCGATCACACCTTCTCACCGGAAGACATGGTCGAAACCGGACGCCACCTTGAAGGCATCGCCCTCCTGCGCGCCGTCAAGGCACATGCCGAACACCGCATCTTCCTGAACTCTGGCAAGACCGTCGTCTTCGCCCGCTAATCATCAGACCCCAGAGGATAACCCCATGCCCCTCAGAAGCCATGAATTCACCAGCGAAAGCGTTTCAGAAGGGCATCCCGACAAGGTTTCCGACCAAATTTCGGATGCAGTCGTCGACCTCTTCCTGTCGCGCGACCCGACAGCGAAGGTCGCTGTCGAAACGCTCTGCACCACCAATCTCGTCGTTCTCGCCGGCGAGGTGCGCACCAATAACGGCGCCGTCGTCACGCACGAGGAAATGAATAACGCGGCCCGCGCCGTCGTGAAGAAGATCGGTTATGAACAGGAAGGTTTCCACTGGAAGAACATGACCGTGCAAAACCATGTGCACGGCCAGTCTGCCGAAATCGCTCAGGGTGTTGAAGCGGGCCAGGGCCTGTTCAAGGAAGAAGGCGCCGGCGACCAGGGCATCATGTTCGGCTATGCCACCAACGAGACGCCGGAAATGATGCCAGCTACCCTCGTCTACTCGCACCAGATTCTCGAGAAGCTGGCGGCGCTGCGCCATTCCGGCAAGCATCCGGAACTTGAGCCTGACGCGAAGAGCCAGGTGACGCTGAAATACGAAGGCTCGAAGCCAGTTGGTGTCAACGCGGTCGTCGTCTCGCACCAGCACAAGAAGGACGTAAGCCAGGCGGCGCTGCGGGAGATCATCCGTCCCGTGATTAAGGAAGTCTTGCCGGAAGGCTGGTTCCCGCCGGAAGACAAGTTCTTTGTGAACCCTACAGGCAGCTTCTATATCGGCGGCCCGGATGGCGACACCGGCCTCACCGGCCGCAAGATCATCGTCGACACCTATGGCGGCGCTGCCCCGCATGGCGGCGGCGCGTTCTCCGGCAAGGACCCGTCGAAGGTTGACCGCTCGGCGGCCTATGCCACACGCTACCTCGCCAAGAACATCGTCGCGGCCGGCCTCGCCGACCGCTGCACGATCCAGGTCTCCTACGCCATCGGCGTCGCCCAGCCGCTGTCGATCTATGTCGACACCCACGGCACCGGCAAGGCCGACGAAGCCCGCATCGCCGCCGCGCTGCGTGAGCTGTTCAGCCTTTCTCCGAAAGGCATCCGCGAGCACCTGAAACTCGCTGCGCCGATCTACTCCCCGACCGCCGCCTACGGCCATTTCGGCCGCGTACCGGGCGCCGACGGCACCTTTACCTGGGAAAAGACGGACATCGCCAGCGAACTGAAGCGGCTGGTCAATTAACCGTAACTATCCTGGCATTGCTGTTGAGCCCTGCCACACTGGCAGGGCTCATTCATTTTTAGCGTTCAGCATAAGACACTGAAGCGTGTCTTGCGGATCAAGGGATTCGCGGGATACTGGCGCAAACGGAAGCTCCTGCATGGGGATGTGGGCGGCAATAAGTGGAGCAATATCAATGGCGTTTGACGTGGAAGCCTCTTTCGGTCGCAAAGGCAGAGGAGAAGCCTGGTTCGGTTTGGACAGTACCGGCCGCAGCGAATTCTCGCAGTTCCGCGATTACATCATTGTTGAGGCGCCAGTCGATTCCGAGCCGTTCGCGGTGCGCACGCACCCCGTATACTGCTGTCCTTGCGGAGAGGATCATGCCCGCGAGGCGCTTGCGCACAAGATCGCTATCTCCATCGGCGGCCCGGCGACATGGTTCTCCTCCGGCCTCGGCGCTGTCGAATCTGCGCCAGATGGCTCGCCGCTGCTCCAGACTTTCACGATCCCGAGCGAAGTCGCCGGCGACATCACCACGACCCAAACCATCGTCGTTGGCGACACCGTCGTCAGTCAGATAGAAATCAGCGGTGATCAGGACTGGTTCAGGATCGAGCTTCAGGCCGGCCAAACCTATCAGTTTACGCTGACTGCCACCGGTTCACCTGCGCTCGGCGACCCCTATCTCGAGCTGATGGATGCGAGCGGCAACCAGGTCGCCTTCAACGACGACGGCGGCGGCAGCCTCGATTCGCTGCTGCGCTTCACCGCAACTGCGACAGGCACTTATTACCTGAACGCGCATGGCTGGATCAATGGCAGCGGCCAGACCTCCACTGGCGGCTATACTCTTTCCACAAGTGTTGCCCCGCCCATCCAGCCTTGGACGATCGACCAGATCGCAGCATACCTTGCCAATGGCTCCAGTCCGGGCCTCGGCCCGCGCTGGACGATCACAAACATTACCTACAATATCGAAGATCTTACGGCCTCCGAGCGGCAGTTGGCTGAGCGGGCGCTGCAGATGTGGGCGGCTGTGACGCCGCTGACCTTCACACGCACGACGGGCTCAGCGAACATCACGTTCGTAAACTCCGTCGCGGACGATCCGAATGCGGCGGCCGACGAAACAGACCCAGTTGCCTATGCGCGCACAAGCACTAGCGGCAATTCAATCACCTCCAGCCGGATTGTCATCAGCTCGAATTGGCAAACCCTTGACCCCAATGCCCAGGCCGGCTGGTTCGACAACTATTTGCAGCAGACTTATATCCACGAGATCGGTCATGCGCTCGGATTGGGCCATGGCGGCCCCTATGACGGCTCCGCCGATTACGGCACAGATAATCTGTACTCGAACGATCATTGGGCCTATACAGTGATGTCGTATTTCGACCAGCTGGAAGCCGGGCACGGGAATTACCGATTTGTCCTGGGGTTGCAGCAGGCTGATATTGCCGCGATGCATCTCCTGTACGGCACAAATCCGGCGGGTACATTTTCTGGCAATACGACCTTTGGTTTCAATTCGTCAGCACCCGGAACTAATATCGACTGGTCTCAGTTTGTGTACGTAGACCAAATTGGAACTTACAGACGCCCGCCGTCGATGACGATTTATGACACGGACGGAGTTGATACGATCAATCTTTCCGGTTTTTCTCAGCCGCAGATCCTTGATCTGAGGCCGGGTACTTTTTCTTCCCTCGGCGACCGGCCGAACCCATCTCAGTTCCACTATGTCAATGTCGTCGCGATTCACTTTAGCACGATAATTGAAAATGCGGTTGGCGGCAGCGGCAATGACAGAATAACCGGAAACTCTGCGAACAATACTATCACGCTCGGAGCTGGCGCGGATGTATTTGTGTATGCACCTAATGGAGGTGCGGACACGATTACTGATTTTTCGGTCGCACAGGATAGGCTGGACCTATCCGCATTCGATCAGTCGGCCGCGCTGGCAGCTTTCAATGGGCGCACAAGCTCCGCAGGCGGAACATTGCTGACTTTCGGTGCGGGACATACAATTCTGCTGCAAGGCGTCAGCACCGGACAACTGACTCAGGCCAACCTGATCCTAACAGCAAGCCCTCCACCTCCACCTTCCATTGAGGGAACGCCTGGAAACGATGTCCTTACTGGCACTGCCGGAAACGACACGATTGAAGGGTATGGCGGGAACGATACTCTCTATGGCCTTGGAGGTAACGATATCCTTCGAGGTGGGGATGGAAACGACAATCTCTTTGGCGGAGCTGGCGTAGACGTTCTTGATGGCGGAAGCGGAGATGACTACTTCTATGTTGACGTCTTCGATACGATCATTGGGGGCAGCGGCTACGATACAGTTATCGTAGAAGATCTCTACGCAGGCCCCCTCGCTTTGAACCTGGGCTCTGCAGGTATAGAGCGAGTCTTGGCAACGCATTTGGCCGATACGCTGGATGCTTCGACTTCGTCGGTGGCGGTTGTCTTGTACGGCTTCGGCGGAGCCGATACCCTTATCGGCGGCGCGGGCAATGACTACCTTTATTTTGACTATGAGGACCTCGCCTCAGGGACTTTGTCCGGGGGCGGAGGGTATGATTACCTACTCAACAATTCACCTTCCAGCTTTACAGGAACAATCAGCGTAACTCTCGTCAACCATGGGGTTGAAGGATATTACGGCGGGGCGGGGGCAGAGATTATTTCTGCTGCAGGAGTTGCTGTTTCATCATCGATATACACCAATGGCGGCGCTGACCAGGTGATAGGTTCGTCAAATGGCGACTACATCTATGTCGATTCCCAAACGCTGTCGGTAGATGCCGGTGGCGGCTATGACTACATAATATACAATCAGTTTGATGGAAGCGGCGCGCATTTCATACTGAACGCAATGAACGCTGAAGGCGCAGTCGGGAGAAATGGTGCCGATATTCTGGATGCGAGGGGCAATACAATTAGCGCCAGCCTCTACGGCTATGGAGGCGACGATATTCTTTTCGGCGGAAACGGCAATGACTACCTGTATGGAGACGTTGGCAACGACACAATGACCGGCGGTCCAGGCTACGACTATTTCATAATTTACAGCGGCTGGGGTAACGATACGATCACTGACTTTGGAACTGGAGGGGATGCAATCGTTTTTGCGATCGCGGGACTGACACAAAGCAATCAGCTGACTATAGTGCAGTCAGGATCCGACACTATCATCAGCTACCTCGGCAACTCTATCCGACTAGTGAACTATTCATCTGCCTCACTAACGCCGGAGCGTCTGAGATTTTCACCTCCTGCCGCCGAATCGCCAGACACTAATAGCCCACTTGCGGAAGTCCCGGACGCATTCAGCTCTGTCGACCTCGCCGAGGTTCCGGTCGATACATTCGACTTCTCCTTTCTTGCTGCGCAGTATGACAAGCCCACTGCTTTGGTCATGGAACTGTTGGGCATGACGGACTCCTCGTTCTCGCTTGCGGAGGCCGACCGATCCACCCATCCGCCCACAGACCATAGCCCAATTGATACATTCGACTTCGTATCCCTCGGCACCGATCCGGACGGTTGGCATATAGCGTAGAGGAAGGTCAGGTAAACTCCACCCTCTCCTGCGAAAAGTAGAACAGCGACCGAGTCTCTTCGTCGAGCTCGCCTGACGTCCATTCAAGCAGGGTTCGCATGGCGTGCTTACGGTCACGCAGCGCATGCTCGAAATCGGCCTCGATCAGCTCGTCCACACCCGTTCGTTTCATCGCCCCGCGCACGGTCATATAGAGCGGCAGCGATCCGCCCAGGAACATCGACTCGTAGGCAATCTTGCTGGCGATCTTGTCGTGAATGTCGGTGTAACCGAACTGGCGCTCCATCTTGGCGCGCGACTTCACGATGAAATCGATCTCGTGACGATAGTCCGGATGGCGCAGGTAATAGTTCTTCAGCTCAGTCACATCGTCCTCGATCCCCTTGACGATCTCATCGCTCAGATCCTGATGAATGATAATGATGTCGATATCTGATCCCCGGATCATCTCGCCGAGCCCGGCATGCTCGCGTGGCTCGTTGTGCGCGAGGAAATATGCGAGGTCACCCGCAATGAAAGCGCAGAGATTGGCACGTATCTCGCGCGGCATCTTTACCAGGAGGCTGCTCATCACCTCCTGCGCCACATCGATCTTCTGCTTGCTGACCTCGCGGTGATAGTTGGAAAGGGTTCCCTGACGTTCGATCATCTGGTCGCGCTGCCCTGGCAGGCCGAATAGGGTGAAGGAGAGAAAGTCGCGCAGGATCGATGGGCTGAGCCGCACCTGGTCGCCCCGCGTGATGTCAAATCTCAGGTAGTAGCTTGCGAAGTGCGAGATATGAAGCTCACGGCTCTTGTAGCAGGCCTGCCACAGCGCAAGGCTCGATATATCCGGCAGGTCCAGTGCCAGCTCCTTGCCGATACGCGGGCCCTTCGTGCGGATCGTCTCGATCACCCGCGCTTCGATTTCCGCCAGTCCCGGCAATACCATAGTTGCTATCCTCCAGCCTTCGCCATTTCGTCCAACAGGACACGCACGCTGCGCTCAAGACCCGCACGCCAGTCCGGCATATCTATCCCGAACGTCTCGAGCGCCGCGTCGGGATCCAGCCGCGCATTCAGCGGCCGCACCGCCGGCGTCTTGTACTGCGAGGTCGCAACGCCCTTCACTTGCGCGGCAGGTCCGCCAAGCGCCCGGCTCACCGCAAAGATCGCTTCCGCCATGCTTGCCCGGTTCGTCGCCTCGGTGCCAGCAAGATGATAAGTGCCCCATCCTGCAAAACCCGGACGTGCAGCAATGTCAGCCATCTTCAGAAGTCCAGCTGCGAGATCCGGACAATAGGTCGGATGTCCGGTCTGGTCATTGACTACCGTCACTTCTTCCCGCGACTGCGCCAGCGTCAGCATCGTTCGCACAAAATTGTGCGCAAACTCGGAAAACACCCATGACACACGTACGACAAGGTGGTGCGGGCATGCCTCTGCCACCGCGCGCTCACCCTCTAGCTTGGATTGTCCGTACACCCCGAGCGGTGCAGGCACATCTGAAGGCACATACGCACTGGCCTTGCGGCCATCAAACACCATATCCGTCGAGATATGGACGAGAAGGATCCCCCGCGCCGCGCAGGCCCGCGCGAGTTCTACCGGACCGTCCCGGTTGACAGCAAAGCTCGTCGCCGCCTCGCTCTCAGCCTTGTCGACGAAGGTATAGGCCGCCGCATTGATCACCGCCTTCGGTCGCACCTTGTCCAGCGCCCGCGCTATCGAGGCGGCGTCCGTCAGGTCCACTTCGGGGCGCCCTGCACTTATCACATCCGCCCGGCCCAGCGCCGCGAGGCTCTGCGCCAGCTGTCCCTGCTTTCCGATCACGAGGATCGTCATGCCGGCGCTCCTGCAAACGTGAAATGCTTCGGTGCTTCTGACAGCCGAGGATGCTTCCGGTCCCGGTCCGACAGCACCAGTCGATCCGCCGCAAATGGCCAATCGATGCGAAGCGCCGGGTCGTCATACGCAATCCCGAAATCATGCGACGGCATGTAGTAGGACGTGACCTTGTAGATCACCTCCGTGCCCGCCTCGAGTGTGCAGAAGCCGTGCGCGAAGCCCTCCGGCACATAGACCTGCAGCGGATCGCGCTCGCTCATCTCGAACGCCGTATGCCGACCGAAGCGCTCCGAGCCCGCGCGAATATCGACAATGACGTCCATCATCCGCCCACGCACGCAGCGCACCAGCTTGCCTTGCCCATGCGGCGGAGCCTGATAGTGCATGCCTCGCAGCGTGCCTGCCTCGGCAGAACGCGAATGATTGTCCTGCACGAAATGAACTGGCAGTCCCTCCGTGCGGAACGCCGCCTCATTGAACGTCTCGCAAAACCAGCCACGGTCATCGCCGCGTCGGAGCGGGCGCACATGCAGGATTTCCGGCAGCACCGGGTCAGGCGTCACGGTCAGTGTCATGCTCGGGCTATACCACGCCGCGCCGCCCCCGCAACGCGGCCTCCGGCTACTCGACCGTCACCGACTTTGCGAGGTTGCGCGGCTGGTCCACATCCGTGCCCTTCACTACCGCCACGTGATAGGCGAGCAGCTGGAGAGGAATGGCCGCCAGGATCGGCAGCGACAGAGCATCCCCGTCCGGCAGGCGGATGACATGGTCAGCGCGCTTTCCGGCCGCCTTGATGCCCTTGTCGTCGGAGATCAGGATCACTTCTGCTCCGCGCGCACGCACCTCTTCCACGTTCGAGATCGTCTTCTCGAAGAGTTCGTCATACGGCGCCACCACCACGACCGGCAGGCCCTTCTCGATCAGCGCAATCGGCCCGTGCTTCAGCTCGCCGGCAGCGTAGCCTTCGGCATGGATGTAGGACACTTCCTTCAGCTTCAGCGCGCCTTCCAGCGCCAGCGGGTAATACCGCCCACGGCCGAGGAACAGCACATCGCGCTTGTTCGCGATATGCTTCGCGATCTCCTTGATCTGCCCCTGCGATTCAATCGCCTCGGTCACTTTGCGCGGCAGGGCGAGAAGGCCTTTCACGAAATTCTGCTCATCCCCCGGCAGCAGTTGTCCGCGCGCCTTCGCAGCTGCGAGCGCCAGCACCGCCAGCACTGAGAGCTGCGCCGTAAACGCCTTTGTCGAAGCAACGCCAATCTCGGGGCCCGCATGCGTCGGCACGATATTGCCCGCCTCGCGCGCAATCGAGCTTTCCGGCACGTTCACCACGGCGACTGCCGACTTGCCGTTCTGACGGCAATAGCGCAGCGCCGCCAGCGTATCGGCCGTTTCGCCCGACTGGCTGACGAACATCGAGAAACCCGTCATCGGCAGCACCGGCTGGCGATAGCGGAACTCGGAGGCAATATCCGGCTCGAAAGCGAGCCTGGCGATCTGCTCGAACCAGTATTTCGCGGTGAATGCCGCATAATATGCTGTGCCGCACGCAATCGCGACTGCCCGGTCCGCCTTGGCGAAGATATCCTCGGCCACCTGATTGACCTCGACCGTTCCGGTCTGCTGGTTGATGTAAGGCAGGATCGAGCGCGCAAGCGATTCCGGCTGCTCGTGAATTTCCTTCAGCATGAAATGATCATACTCGCCGCGCTCGATCAGCGCGTCATTCACCGCAGACGTCACCCGCGGCCGGTTCACCCGCTCGCCGCGCACATTTCGGATATCGAAACTGGTCTTTGTAAGGACGACCCAGTCGCCCTCTTCCAGGTAAGTCACATCCCGCGTCAGCGGCGCCAGCGCGATGGCGTCCGAGCCAAGATACATCTCGCCCTCGCCATAACCCAGAACCAGCGGCGAGCCCTTGCGCGCCCCGATGACCAGATCCGGCTTGCCTGCAAAGATTGCAGCGATCGCAAATGCGCCCGTAAAATGTTTCAGCGCCTCACCAAAAGCTGCCACCTCGTCCATGCCCTCAGACATGTTCTGCGCCACCAGCTGAGCAATCACCTCGGTATCGGTTTCGGACTCGAACACCCGGCCCTTGGCTTCCAGCGCCTCGCGCAGCTCACGGTAATTCTCGATAATGCCGTTGTGCACCACGGCCACGCCGTCCGATATGTGCGGATGCGCGTTGGTCTCGTTTGGCGCGCCATGTGTCGCCCAGCGGGTGTGTGCGATGCCGGTGAAACCTTCTACCGGATCGTCATGCAGCCTGCCCTGAAGAAAATGGATCTTGCCCTTTGCCCGGCGCCGCTCGATGCCCTCATCCCAGGCCACGGCTATCCCGGCGCTGTCATAACCCCGGTACTCGAGGCGCTTCAGTCCATCCACCAGCCGGCTGGCCACCTGCGCCTTACCGGCAATCGCAACAATACCGCACATGAAACAGGAACTCCGAAACACTCGCCCACCCAGCGTATCCGCAAGTCCTTAAACCTCACGAGTCGGGCTGCACAATGACGATTTATGTTCATTTATGACATGTAATCCGGCAGATTTATGGGCGCCCCGAGGCTTTAGAAATCCTCAATGGACCCCGCGCGCCAGTAACAGGCGCCTTCCCTTGCCCCTCAAGGAGGGCTAACGGACCTCAGCCCTCTTTACGGACCGACGCCCTTGCCCGCCCTGACCCATCTCGACCGGCTCGAAGCCGAAAGCATTCACATCCTCAGGGAAGTCGCCGCCGAGTGCGAAAAGCCCGTGATGCTCTATTCCATCGGCAAGGATTCGGCCGTGATGCTGCATCTGGCCGTTAAGGCATTCTATCCTTCGCGCCCGCCTTTCCCGCTGCTGCATGTCGATACCGGCTGGAAGTTCCGAGAGATGATCGAATTCCGCGACCGCAAGGTGGCGCAGCTCGGCCTCGACCTGCTCGTCCACACGAACGAGGACGGCCTACGCGAAGGTGTCGGACCCTTCACCCATGGCTCGGCCTATCACACCGACGTGATGAAAACCGTCGCCCTGAAACAGGCGCTCGACAAATACGGCTTCACCGCAGCCTTCGGCGGCGCTCGGCGCGATGAGGAAAAGTCCCGCGCCAAGGAGCGTATCCTCTCGGTGCGCACCGCCGGCCACCGCTGGGACCCGAAACGCCAGCGCCCGGAACTCTGGAACCTCTACAATACCCGCCTCAACAACGGCGATTCGCTGCGCGCCTTCCCGCTGTCGAACTGGACCGAGCTCGACATCTGGCAGTACATCCACAGCGAAGCCATCCCCATCGTGCCGCTGTACCTGGCGGCCGAGCGCCCGGTGGTGGAGCGCGACGGCACGCTGCTGATGGTGGACGACGAGCGCTTCCCGCTGCAGCCCGGCGAGGTGCCGGCGCAGCGCTGGGTGCGCTTCCGCACGCTGGGCTGCTACCCGCTGTCCGGCGCGGTCGAGAGCGAGGCCGACACGCTGCCGGCCATCATCCAGGAGATGCTGCTGGCGCGCACCAGCGAGCGCCAGGGCCGCATGATCGACCACGACCAGGCCGCGTCGATGGAGAAGAAGAAGCAGGAAGGGTACTTCTGACATGGCCCACGTCTCCGACCTCATCGCCAGCGACATCGGCGAATACCTGCGCCAGCACCAGCACAAGGGGCTGCTGCGCTTCATCACCTGCGGCAGCGTCGACGACGGCAAGAGCACNNGACCGAGCTCGACATCTGGCAATACATCCGCCGCGAAGGCATCGAACTCGTCCCCCTCTACTTCGCCGCCCCCCGCCCGGTGGTCGACTGGAACGGCACCCTCATCATGGTCGATGATGACCGCGTGCCGCCGGACATCGCCGCGCAGGCCAAGACAAAATCCGTCCGTTTCCGGACATTGGGCTGCTATCCCCTCACCGGCGCCGTCGAAAGCCAGGCCGCCTCGCTCGACGATGTGATCCAGGAAATCCTCCTTACCACCACCTCCGAGCGCCAGGGTCGCGCCATCGACAAGGACCAGGCCGCCTCAATGGAAAAGAAAAAGCAGGA
>DNFL01000033.1:0-3596 GCA_003486945.1 Hyphomonas sp.
AGATCTACTCTCTTCCCCAACCCGACGCTCTCCCAACCCGATCGCCGTCGCCAGCGCGTTGAGCCCCATCGCGAGGCTCGAAAACGCGCCCGCAAGCTCGTTCACCTGGAAGGCCCGTGCGGTACCGATGCCGTGCGCGGCCACCCCCACGCCGAGGCCGCGCGCGCGCCAGTCGCGGATCCCCGCGGCGTTGAGCGTCCATGTGGCGAACACCGCGCCGACGATGCCGGTGAGGATCACCAGCACGGCCGTGAGCGGCGGCAGGCCGCCGATTTCCTCGGAGATGCCCATCGCGACCGGCGTCGTCACCGATTTGGGGGCAAGGCTCAGGAGCGTGCGCGACGACGCCCCCATCAGCCATGCCGTACCCACCGCAACGACGATGGCGGTCACCGAGCCGGCGACGATCGAAACGGCGATCGCGAGCGCCGAGCGCCTTATCGTCTCGAAGTGCCTGTACAGCGGGACTGCGAGCGCCACGGTCGCCGGCCCGAGCAGGAAATGCACGAACTGCGCGCCCTCGAAATAGGTGCGGTAGGGCGTCTGCGTCGCGGCCAGCAGCACGGCGAGCGCCACGACCGCGATCAGCACCGGATTGACCAGCGGGTTGGCGCCGCTGCGCCGGTAGAGCGCCGTGCCGACCTGATAGGCGACGAGCGTCGCCGTCAGGCCGAGCAGCGGCGTGGTCGACAGATAGACCCAGAGCCGGAAGAGTTCGTCCTTCATGCCTGCGGGTCCTTGCGCGAGAAGGCGCGCATCACGAACGCCGTGACCAGCATCGAGGCGAGGGTCGAAAGCACGAGTGCGGCGGCGATCGCCGGCCACTCGGCCGCGACGAGGTCGAGATAAAGCACCACGCCCACGCCCGCCGGCACGAAGAGCAGCGACAGGTGTTCGAGCAAACCCGCCGAGACGCGCGCGACGGGTTCTGGCACCTCGCCGCGGAAGACGAGCCACCCGAACAGCAGCAGCATGCCGACGACGGGCCCGGGGACGGGCAGGCCGACGAGGCGCACGAACGCCTCGCCCGCCACCTGACAGACGAGCAGCCCGGTCAGTGCGCCGAGCATAGGTTCTGCTGCTGTAGAAGATTTCGCATCGCCATAGAGTGACAGAAACGAATTTTAGTGTGCTAAAAAATGGCAGATCCAAGAACATAGACTTCGGGTATCTTGGCGTTTATATTGATAGTTGTATAACGCCAAGGGCGTCAAAAGATTTGAAATTGGAGCATATCCGACCCAGCTCCATTCCAACGACGAGGTGTCTTCATGTCGTGTGTACCTCCCCCGTCGAAACCTTGGTCTGGATGGAGCGTAGCCCTTTTGGTTGCGTTAATCACTGCGGTAGCGCCACTCAATGGCGGTTCGGTACTTGCTCAAAGCATAAATCTTCGAGTCTTCATTGAAGATGCAAGTTCCTCGACAAGCGCCAAGTTTGCTGACGATTTTTTTCAGTCTGCAAGAGTATTCACGGATAAGGAGATTGATTTCACGAAGTTTGAGAAAGTTGAAAGCTCAATTCTCGCCGCGCTACGCAGTGGCGAAGTTGACGGCGCACTTGTACGCGCATCCACATTGTCTCAAGCATTGTCCAGCTCCGCTAGTTCGCTGCCAACGAGTTCTAGCCAACGCAATCAGGCAGGTTGGAGCTCAAGCTACGGATTGGCCAAGCTCTCTCCTTTGACAGAAATTACTTTTGAGACTCTTCAATACCCTTTCCTATTCCAGTCATCCGCAGACATTTCGATGTTTCAAAGATCACCCCTAGGTAACTCTCTTTGGACTGATTTGGAGGCTGCTGGCTTGGCTGGAGTTGGATTTCTCAACGAAGGATTTACAAAACTAGTGGGGCGCTCGGCATTTAGTGAGTTTGATGTTCTGAAGGGGAAGAAGATCCAAGTTCTTGGGTCAATTGGAACATCAGATACACTTAAGCAACTTAGCAATGAGGGCTTCATTTTTCAGCCAACTGGCAGCTCCCCCGTCACAAACGTAGACCAAATTGTGCGCGGAAATTTTGACTTTGCGGAAGTCTACCTACAGCAAGGGCACCAATCCTTTTCAGGCAGCGGACTTGTATTGTCTGGGATAAATTTTCGTCCATCAGTTGTAGTGTTTGTGATGAACAGGAGTAAGTGGATCGAACTCCCATATTTTGTGCAGAGGCAGTTGTTGGCGGCGGTTGACTACACAAATTCCCTGGCTCAGAAGCGTCAAGATACGGAGATTTTCCTTGCCGCACGCCGGCCTGCACCGTCGGGATTCAATGCCGCGGTTTCATCACCTGCCGCATTGGATAGTTTTCAACGCAAAGCATTGGAAGGTTATTCTGTCAGATATTCTAAGGCGCTTACTCGATCGGGAGATCAGGCGCTGACCCAAGTCGCATTGTTTGAAATGCTCGGCTTCTCAAAGCCCGAACCAGTGCAGACAGCTCACGCTGATCCATTTAATCGAGTGAAGGTCCTGTTTGCCACCGATCGAAAAGACGAAGGTCCTAAGCGCGAATTTCGGCACCGATTTGGAAGCCAGAGAAGTAGCTCAGGACTGAGTTTCGGTTCTGTTGTTGTCTCTGGTGCGGCGAATCGCCAGATCGGAACTCAAGTCACGCAAGGATTGAGTTTCGTTGACTTGTCACTGCTTTCTCAGTCGCAATTTCTCGATGAAATTGGGCAATCCGATTCAGCGTCCAAGCTAATGATTTTCGTTCATGGATTTTACAATACGTTTGAAGACGCAGTCGCTCGTCTAGCTTTGATGGTTGCGGACACTAAGTTTGAAGGCACTGCAATTTTGTATAGTTGGCCATCTGATGGCGCTATATCGAGCTATTTCGCTGACGGAACCAATGCCGAATGGTCTGAGCCCAAGTTTTTTGGGTTTATCGAGTCGCTGTTGGCGGTGCGTCGCAATGTGGAGGTCTCAATTCTGTCGCATAGTATGGGCGCGCGCATAGTTTCTCGATGGGCGGATACAACTGCTCGAACCATTGCTGGAGAGGGAATATCCCCGATCATTAAGCATCTGATTTTTGCGGCACCGGACGTCGATAGAGACGTATTTGAGATGCGTGTGCCATCAAAGAAAAGGCTCAGTGAAACGGTTACGCTCTACGCCTGTTCGGATGACAGGGCATTGTCGATATCGTCGCACTTGCATCAAGGGATACGTGCTGGCGAAGGAGGTTCGAAAATTCTTGTCCGTACAGAAATTGACAGTGTTGATGTTTCTAGTGTTACCGCTGATATTGCCAAGCATTCCTATCTGTCGTCGAGCAGGGCTGTCTTGACCGACATCTCGGAGGTGGTCAACAAGTCACTACCTCCACGCCAGCGACAAACTTTGTCACCTCGCGAACGGGGTGGGATGACCTACTGGCAAATGCGATAGCGCATTAACTGAACGCCTGGATGCCGGTCTGCGCGCGGCCGAGGATCAGCGCATGGATGTCGTGCGTGCCCTCGTAGGTGTTGACTGTCTCGAGGTTCAGCAGGTGCCGGATCACGTGGTACTCGTCCATGATGCCGTTGCCGCCGTGCATGTCGCGCGCGGCGCGCGCGATGTCGAGCGCCTTGCCGCAGCTGTTGCGCTTGA
>DNFL01000033.1:3842-3966 GCA_003486945.1 Hyphomonas sp.
CTTGCCGCAGCTGTTGCGCTTGATGAGGCTGATCGTCTCGGGCGCCAGCTTGCCCTCGTCGAACAGGCGGCCGGCGCGCAGGCACGACAAGAGGCCGATCGAGATCTCGGTCTGCATGTCGGCG
>DNFL01000269.1 GCA_003486945.1 Hyphomonas sp.
TCGTTGATGATGCGCAGCACTTCAAGGCCGGCGATGCGGCCGGCGTCTTTTGTCGCCTGGCGCTGGGCGTCGTTGAAGTAGGCAGGAACGGTGATGACCGCCTGCGTGACCTTCGCGCCGAGATAGGCTTCAGCGGTTTCCTTCATCTTAGTGAGGATGAAAGCGGAGATTTCCTGCGGGGAGTAGTCCTTGTCGCGGCCCTTGACCCAGGCGTCGCCGTTCGGCGCCTTAACGATGCCGAAGGGGCTCATCGCCTTGTCCTTCTGCGCGGTCGGGTCGTCGAAGGTGCGCCCGATCAGGCGCTTGATGGCATAGAAGGTGAAGTCGGGGTTGGTAACCGCCTGCCGGCGGGCGGGCTGGCCGATGAGGCGCTCGCCGCTTTCGTTGAAGGCGACGACCGAGGGGGTCGTACGATTGCCTTCGGAGTTTTCGATGACCTTTGCTTCGCCGCCTTCCATGACGGCGACACACGAGTTCGTGGTGCCGAGGTCGATGCCGATGATCTTGCTCATGTATGTCTCTCTCTTTCTCAGCCGCCTCTGGCTTCGTTTGGGTCCGGTCTGCTCAGCAGCCCCGCGCCGCCATAAGGCTCTTCAAGGTTCATTTGAGCTGGTGAGAGCCGTTTGGAAAGGCACTCACCCGTTCGGACTGCGATATGGGAAGTATGGGCCCCTGCTCAAGGGGCGGGCGCAGATTCAGGCACATGAGGTGCCATAGGCGGCGCCTATGCCGCACTCCTTCCAAATCGATTTGAAAACGATTCTCAAAGGGGCCATCTCATGACCCATGCGATTGAGATTTCCGCCCATGCCCCGGCCCGCCCTGAAGACCCTGACCTACAGCCTGACGCACTTCGCGGTCGCGATCAGCGTTGCCTTTGCGCTGACCGGCAGCTGGAAGGCCGCGCTGGCCATCGGCCTGATCGAACCGCTGGTGCAGACCGGCGCCTATGCCCTTCACGAAAGCGCCTGGGCGAAGGCGGGACGCAACCGGGACCGCGGGCCGGATCAGCAAATCTTAAGCCCGGCGACGTAGGGTCTCTGCTTCAGCGGAGGCAGAATGGACGCTCAGGGTTTGCAGCCGGCCTGGACACGTGCGCCGCGCCTTCTGGCGTGTGCGGCCCTGCTTTGCCTGGCCAACGCAGCTGTCTGGGCGCCGCAGATTGCTGCCGTGCTGCATGGCCTGTTCTCCGGCGACGTGCTGGCGGGTTTCGCCAACCGCGATTTCGCCAATTACTGGCTTTCCGGGCGTCTTGCCCTGAGCGGTGACCTGTCGCCGCTCTACCGGCAGGAAACCCATCAGGCGGCGCTCGAAGCCGCCTTTGGCCTGGGGGCGCTGGAAACGCGCAACTGGTCGTATCCGCCGCATTTCGTATTGTTCACCTGGCCGCTCGGCCTGATGCCTTATGCGCCAGCCTATGCACTGTTCATGCTGGCGAGCGGCGGATGGTTCCTGATGGCGATGCGCAGTGCACTTCGCGCGTTTGGCGGTGATGCAGGCAGTGACGCGTTCGGGCTGGTTGTCCTGCTGCTCGCTCCGTTCATCTGCCTGCAGGTGCTTGCGGGGCAGAACGGCTTCTTCTTTGGCGCCGCGATGTTGCAGGCGCTTGCCTGGCGCGGCTCGCGTCCGGTGGCGGCAGCGGCGATGATTGCACTGCTGACCATGAAACCGCAGCTCGGATTGCTGATCCCGCTTTTGCTTCTGGCGGAGCGCCGCTGGGCGGTGATCGGGTGGACGATTGCCATGAGCGCGGCGCTGACCGGCGTGTCGGCGATTGTCTTCGGGCCGGACGCCTGGCGCGCCTTCTTTACGGAGACGCTGCCCTATCAGCGGTTCGTGGCGGCGCACTGGGACGGGATGTTCCTCTACATGATGCCCACCTGGTTTGCCTCGCTGCGCGCGGCGGGCGTGGGGCACGAAACGGCGTTGTTCGCGCACGGGGTTGTCGTGCTGCCGCTGGTGGCGGCCTGCCTGGCGGCGATGTGGACCGCGAAGGACGAAGCGGTGCGCTCGCGCCTGCTGCTGGCGGGTACATTCGTGGCGACGCCCTATGCGTTCAACTATGATCTCGGCGCCTTGCTCGCGCTCGCGGCGATCTGGATTGCGGCGCAGAAAACTGACAGCTGGACGCGCGCGATCGGCGGCAGCCTGATCCTCGCATTGCCCTTGTGGACGCCGCTGGTCGGGCGGCCGGATGTGATGCTGGTCTTGCCGGCGCTGGCGATGACCGGATTGCTCGCGGTGTGGGCGGCGCCGGTGCTGGCGCCGCATCTGCGACCACTGGCCATTCGCGCGGGCTTCGTGCGATAGTTCCGTCAAACAGGGCGGAGACAACAGACATGCGTATGATTCTTCTAAGCGGAGTTTCCGCGCTGGTGCTGGCAGCGTGCGGCGAAAGCCGGCCGGGCGATACGAGCGTGCCGCCGGTGGCGGCGCCGGAAGCGGCGGAGGCGACAGGCAGCCAGTCGCTGGAACTGCTTTGGACCGCCTCAGGCTTCGAACAGCCGGAAGGCGCCGAGCTGGCGCCGGGCGGCGGCTATTTCATCTCGAATATCGGCGCGGGCGAGGCAGAGGCTCTGGATGGCAACGGCTACATCACCAGGCTGAACGCAGACGGCACGATTGCCAGTGCGAAGTTTGCCGCGGGCTTGCACGGACCGGCAGGGCTGGTGGTGCACGAGGGCGTGCTCTACGCCGCTGACCGCGACGGCGTGGCGATGATCGATGCAGCGACCGGTGAGGTGAAGGGCAAGGTTCCGGTTGAGGGCGCGCAGTTCCTCAACGACATGACGGTGTTCGGCGGCGACGTGCTGGTATCGGATTCGGGCACCGCGACGATCCACCGGATCACGCCTGAAGGCGCGCAGGTGTTTGCGTCGTCAGAAGGCTGGGCCGGGATCAACGGCATCCTCGGCGACGGCGACCGGCTGCTGGTCTCGACGATGACGGAAGGCAAGCTGATCGAAATGCGCAGCACAGACAGCGAAAGGCTGATCGCGACAGGGATGGTTGATGCCGACGGCATCGGCCTCGTTCCAGGCGGCGGCTATCTCGTCTCCAGCTGGCCGGGACAAATCCATCATGTCAGCGAAGACGGGGTCGTGACGACCCTCGTCGATACGAAGGAGCAGGGCATCCTGCAAAACGATCTGTCCGTATTCGGAGCTATCGTGATCGTGCCGAACTGGGAACCGGGGACCGTTACGGCGTGGAAGATAGTGGCGGACTAGTTCGCCGCCCCCAGGCTCACCGCAACCATCGCCGCGCGCAGCGTACGCTCGCCGATGCGCCAGCCGGGTTGGAAAAGTTGGGCGATGGTGCCGGCGGGTTGGTCGGAGGGGATCTGGGCGACGGCCTGGTGCACGTTCGGGTCGAAGGCGCTGCCCGGGGCTGCATCAATCTGCACGACATTATGCCGTGTAAGGACGGTATGCAGTTCCTTCTCGGTCATCTCGATGCCGCCGAGCAGGTTCTTGCCGGCTTCGGTCAGTGTACCGCGCTCGGCCTCCGGCAGGGCGGCGAGGGCGCGGGAGAGATTGTCGGCAACGCTGAGCAGGTCGCCGGCAAACTTGCCGATGGCATAGACGCGCGCTTCGGAGACTTCCCGCTCGGCCCGCTTGCGGGTGTTGTCGAGGTCAGCCAGCACACGGAGGAACTGGCCGCGCAGTTCTTCCTTCTCGGCCTCGAGGCGCAGGATCATCTCTTCCGGCGTCGGCGCAGCGGCCTCGGCAGGGGACTCTAGATCGGCAGCATCGCCGGTATTCGTCGGATCGCTCATCACTTCCCATCCTTTCCGCGCCGGCCAGCGAGGATCTCGCCGACCACTTTCGCGGTATAATCCACCATCGGGATCACCCGGGCATAATTGAGCCGTGTCGGCCCGATAACGCCCAGTGCCCCGATCACCTGTTTCGTGCCGCCCATATAGGGAGCCACAATCACACTTGAACCCGACAGCGGGAAAAGCCTGTTCTCGGAACCGATAAACAGGCGCACCCCGCTGGCATCGCGTGTCGTATCCAGCACTTCCAGCAGGCTTTGCTGGCGTTCAAGCTCGTTGAACAGCTGGCGTACCCGGTCGAGGTCTTCGGCGGCCTTGGCGTCTTCCAGCAGGTTGGCGCGGCCGCGCACGATCAGGCGTTCGGCCTGTTCGCCGGGGTTCTCCCAGACCGCCAGACCCGATTCGACCAGATCGCGGGCGAGGCTGTCGACCTCTTGCCGGCGGCGGGCGATTTCGGCGGCCATGGTGCGGCGGAGTTCGGACAGGGTGCGGCCTTCGGCGAGGGAGTTGAGGAAATTCGCGGCCTCACGCATCGAGGCGGCGGTCTGGCCGGGGGGCGGGTTGAAGATGCGGTTCTCGACCTGGCCGTTGGCGAAGACCAGCACCACCAGCGCCCGGTCGGGAGAGAGGCCGACGAACTCGATGTGGCGGATCGGCGCCTCTTGCTTGGGGGCAAGGACCACGGAGGCGCCGCGGGTGATGCCCGAGAGGGTGGCGCTGACGTGGTCCAGGAGCGATGTCACGTCCTGCTCACCGCTGGTCAGGGCTGCGTCCATGACGTCACGGTCTTCGCTGTTGACCGAGCCGACCTCAAGCAGGCCATCGACGAACAGGCGGAGGCCGCGTTGCGTGGGGATGCGGCCGGCGGAAACGTGGGGGCTGTCGAGCAGGCCGAGAAATTCGAGGTCCTGCATGACGTTGCGGATGGTGGCCGCGGACAGGCGTTCGGTCATGGTGCGGGTCAGGGTGCGTGAACCGACGGGATCGCCGGAAGCAAGGTAGCCCTCGACCACCCGGCGAAAGACCTCGCGCGATCGGTCGTTTAGTTCGGAGAGAAGCTTTGTTCCGTCACCGGTTGCGAGTCCATCCAGGAGGCGTTGCTAAGAGCGGGGC
>DNFL01000162.1 GCA_003486945.1 Hyphomonas sp.
CCCTTCAGATGGCGGGTCCGCAGTCGGACTCCCGCAGCGACCGGGGATGCCGATCGCGAATTGAACAGTTCATATATAAACTATCGATGCCGAATTGCAAGTGGGGCGAAGGGATTCCACGACCGCGCGACGAAGCCGTCGCCGGAGCGACCAAGGCCTGCCAGTCAGTAGATACCAACAGGAAAGTACTTCAGATAAAGGGTGGCATAGGTTCCGTCGGATGCCAGCCTTTGCAATGCCCAGTCGAGCGCCTGCTGGATATGCTGGGAGTCCCGGCGGACAACGATCCCGGCGCCCTCTCCGAAGTAGCGGCTTTCCGTAAAGGCTCCGCCGGCGAACCGGCAACAATTGCCCGACGCCTCGCCATTGAGCCAGAACGCCGCGCTGACGCCGTCGACAAAAGCCGCCGCAACGCCGCCATACTGCACGGACGTCAGCACCGAGGCGATGTTCGGTTCCGCCACAACGACCGCCGTCGGAAAGTGGGCGCGCAAGTAGGCTTCATGGGTTGAGCCAACCACAACCGCCACGCGCTTTCCCTTCAACGCATCTGCTCCCAGGGCGCCTCCGGGCGCGGTCCTGGACACGACAAACCGCGCCGGCGTTCTATGGTAGGCCGACGTCAGCAGGAACTGGCGGCGGTTCTCCGGCGTGATCGCAACCATCGCGATCACCGCATCGCCCACGTTCCCGCGCAGCGCGTCCAGCAACCTGTCCCAGCGATGGGGCTGTATGGTGCAGGTCACGCCCAGCACCTCGCAGGACGCGCGCGCGAGATCGACCTCAAAACCGGTCAGCATTCCGTTCGGACCAATGAAGTAGAACGGCGGATAGTCGCTTTCCGTCAGGAAGCGAATCTGACGGATGCGCGAGACATCCGGCTTTTCCGCGCGCCGCCGCAGATCCCAGTATCCGGGAATGAAGACTTTCTCCTCGGCCTGGGCGGGGCGCTCATCGCCAAGAAAACCACAGAAGAAAGCAAGGACCGGAACAAGCAGTCTCGACAGAAACACTGACATGTCGTTATCTGGTTCCTGGGGGCAACCAAAGCGTCAGGAAGACTGGAGCTTAGGGCATGCAGTTGGGCGTGAATGCCGACTCTGGCCGCGAAACACGGCCAGTGCAAGGGGTGTTTTGGACAGCAAGATCCTCAAGAGACGCTGCGGAATTCGTCGTCGCGCCCTCGGCCCTGCCGGCTGATCTGTCTTTCCTGTTTCTGCAAGGGTTCGACTTTCCGACGCTGTACAGGGCCTCTCAAAGGGCGCTCGGACTTGGCGTGGCCGGGTGGGAAGCCCTTGTGGCCTCGGGAGCGCTCGACGAGGAAACGTACTTGCAACGGCTCGGCAGATGGATCGATGCGCCGGTCATCGAGCAGGCCCAACCCGACCCGCGCGTGCGCCTCGAAGATGCCTTGCGGCAAGGGTGGTGCCGGGCGCGTCTGGTGGACGGTCGCGATGTCCTGCTGGTCTCCTGCGCCGGTCCGCTGCTGCGCGTCCTGCTTGAAACCACCCCCCGTTTGCGACATGGCCAGGTGGCCTTGGCAACCGGTGATGCCTATCGGAGCATTCTGATCCGGCATTTTTCCGAGCGCATCGCCCTGGATGCTGCGGAAAGCGTTCCCGGGGCACTCTCGGCCCGATCAGGGGCCGTGATGCGCCAGAAGCGTGTGCTGGGGTTCTGTGCGGTCCTGTCTGCCCTCTGCGCTGCCTTGTGGCCGCAGGAGATGCTGACGCTGCTGCCCCTGGTGCTCGGCCTGTTGTTCCTCGGTGCAAGCCTCGTCATGCTCTCGGCTTGCGTTGAAGGCGCTCCCCTCGCCACCCGCGTGATTGAGACAAACGATACGCGCTTGCCGCGCTACAGCATCCTTGTGCCGCTGTATCGCGAGGCGGAAGTCGTGGAAAAGCTGATCGCCGCGCTCAATCTGATCGACTATCCGCGCGAGAAACTGCAAGTCCTGCTGGTGATCGAAGAGCATGATCTTGAAGTCCGCTCCCGTCTCGAACGGCTGTTGCTGCCAGCTTCCTTTTCCGTTCTCGTCGCGCCGGCCGGAGCGCCGCACACCAAACCGCGCGCGCTCAACGCCGCCATGCCCTTTGTCACGGGAGAGCATGTTGTCGTCTACGACGCCGAGGACGAACCAGATCCCGATCAGTTGCGCGCCGCCGCCGCCGCCTTTCGTGCCGCGCCGAAGCGCGTTGCCTGCCTGCAGGCGCGGCTCGCCATAGATAACACGTTCGACTCCGTCCTGACGCGCCTGTTTACCATCGAGTATGCGGCGCTGTTTGACGTGGTGAAGGCCGGGAACGCCAGACTTGGACTTCCGGTACCTCTTGGCGGCACCTCGAATCACTTCCGGGTGGAAGCTTTGCGGCGGATCGGGCTCTGGGACGCCTGGAACGTCACGGAGGATGCCGATCTCGGCATTCGGCTGGCGCAGCATCGGCTGCTGGTGGACGACCTGCCCTCGACGACAACAGAGGAAGCGCCGAGCACGGTGCGCCCCTGGCTTGCCCAGCGCACGCGCTGGCTCAAGGGGTGGATGCAAACCGTGGTGGTTCACAGTCGCGCCCCGCTGACGGCCATCCGCGCGATGGGACCTGTGAATTTCTTTAGCGCCGTTTCGATGTCCGCCGGCGTTGTCGTCGGCGCATTGGGAGCGCCGATCTTCTACGCCCTTCTTGCCCAGCGTCTGATGCGGCAGGAACCGTTTGGAGCCGGAGGGCCGCTCGACCGCTTCGCGGATGCGGTGACCATCGTGCTTGGCGTTGCCGGCCTGCTATCGACCGTGTTGCCCGCTCTTCTCGGGCTGCACCGACGGCGCCTGCACGGGCTGATCCCTTGGATTGCCCTGCTGCCGCTGTATCAGCTCCTGGTTTCCGTTGCAGCGTGGCGTGCGTTCTTCGAACTCCTCAAGGCCCCCCATCGCTGGAACAAGACACGGCACGGGCTGGCACGTACCTCGCGCAGGGCTCAGAAACAGGCGACCCAGGCGGCGGCAAGCAGTTCCACGAAGACGGCGCTGCCATAGCGCGCCCAAAGCATGGCGGATCCAGCAAGGAGAAGAAGTGCGGCGAGCAATGCCAGGCGCCACCCGCGCCGATCCGGACGGATTTCCGAGACCGGGGCGCGCATCGGTTCAGCCACGGCCGCCACCTGTATCGCCTAGCGGCGACCGGGGAACCCCGATCGGCGGTTCATCTGTCGTTCCGGCAAGCACTTCCGCGATGTGACGGACCTGAACGGCCGAACCACGCCGCTGCAGCTTTCCCGCCATGTTCAGGAGGCATCCGAGGTCGCCCGCGAGCAGCATCGGCGCGCCCGATGCCTCGATGTTTTCTGCCTTCTTGGAGACGATGGCGTCCGACAATTCGCCATACTTCACGGCGAATGAGCCGCCGAAGCCACAACAGGTTTCGTTCTCGGCCATTTCCGTCAGCGTCAGGCCCTGCACAGTCGCGAGCAGCTTGCGCGGTTGGCCTTTCACGCCCATCTCGCGCAGACCCGAGCAACTGTCATGGTAAGTCACGGCCCCCTCGTGGCGCGCCTCCACCGCCTCGACCCCGAGCACATCGGTCAGGAACGAGACCAGTTCATGGGTCTTGGCCGCGAAGGCGTTGGCTTTCGGAGCCATGTTCGGATCGCCGGCGAAAAGTTCCGGGAAGTGGGCACGCACCATGCCGGCGCAAGAACCGGAAGGAGCCACAATGTAATCACAGGTTCCGAATGCGGCGATCATCTGCTCAGCCAACGCACGCGCCGTATTACGATCCCCCGAATTGAAAGCAGGCTGGCCGCAGCACGTCTGGCGCGGAACCTCGACTGTGCACCCTGCATCTTCCAGCAGCTTGGCAGCAGCAAAGCCGACGCTCGGGCGCATGGTGTCCACGAGGCAGGTCACGAAGAGGGCGACCCGTGGTCCGGTCTTTTGAACAGTTTCGGTCACGACAGGCATCTCCTTGGCATCAACCGACCTTGGCCCAAGAGCGGCCGCGGTTCAAGCCGAGAGCGCCTGAGCGAGGTCAGCAATCAGATCATCGGGGTGTTCAAGACCAATGGACAGGCGGACCATGCCATCGCTCACGCCCATCTCGGCACGCTGTTCGGGTGAAAACCGCTGATGGGTCGTCGTCGCGGGGTGAACGATCAGGCTCTTGGCATCGCCGAGGTTGTTGGAAATGCGGATCAGCCTCAGCCTGTTAAGAAGCGCGAAAGCGGCGGCCTTTCCCCCCGCCACGTCGAAGGCGATCAGCGTGCTGGGGCCCAGCATCTGCCTGGCGATCAGCTCTCTTTGCGGATGATCCTGTCGTCCGGGGTAGCGTAGCCCGCGGACCTGCGGCTGCCCGGCGAGCCAGTCGGCGATTATTCCCGCCGTCTCCGTCTGCCGGCGGATCCGCAGCGGCAGGGTCTCCAGCGCCTTGAGAAGCACCCAGGCGTTGAACGGAGACATGGCCGGCCCGGTCTGACGAAGCAACGTATGAACGTGATCGTCGATGAACTGCCGGGATGCCAGGATAACGCCGCCCAGGCAGCGGCCCTGTCCATCGATATGCTTGGTGGCGGAGTAGACAACGCAGTCCGCGCCCAGTGTCAGCGGCTTCTGCCACAGTGGCGTGGCGAAGACGTTGTCCACGACGAGTTTCGCCCCAACCTCCCTGGCCAGTGCAGCAACGGCGGCAATGTCGATGACTTCCAGAGTCGGATTCGCGGGACTTTCGAGGAAAAACAGCTTGGTATTCGGCTGAACGGCCCGGCGCCAGGCGGCGAGATCGGGGCCATCGATCAGCGTAGAGGCGACGCCGTAACGCGGCAGGTGCTCCTCCACGACATATCGACAGGACCCGAACAGGGCGCGCGCCGCTACCACATGATCGCCCGCCCGCACCACTCCCATGAGCGCTGCCGTAACGGCTGCCATGCCGGTGGCTGTGGCGCGTGCTGCCTCGGCGCCTTCCAGGGCAGCAACCCGGCGCTCGAACATCTGCACTGTCGGATTGGAGAAGCGGGCATAAATGAACCCCTCCTCCTGCCCCAGAAAGCGCGCTTCGCACTGCTCCGCGGACTCGTAGACATGGCCCTGGGTCAGGAAGAGGGCTTCCGAGGTTTCGCCGAACTGAGACCGCAGCGCGCCCTC
>DNFL01000303.1:0-4540 GCA_003486945.1 Hyphomonas sp.
CGGTTGGTGAGGATGCCGACGAGCCGCCCGCCGTCGTCGGTGATCGGGACGCCCGAGAACTTGAACCGGTGCATCAACGCCTCGGCGTCGTGGAGAGTGGCGTCGGCGTGGAGCGTGACCGGATCGGTGATCATGCCGCTCTGGCTGCGCTTCACCTTCTGCACCTCGGCGGCCTGATCGGCGATGGGCATGTTGCGGTGGATCACGCCGATGCCGCCGGCCTGGGCCATCGCGATGGCAAGGCGGGCTTCGGTGACCGTATCCATGGCCGCCGAGAGCAGGGGGATGTTCAGCGGGATGGCCTTGGTCAGAAAGGTCGAAACATCGACATCTGCAGGCAATACCTCGCTCGCGCCGGGCTGGAGAAGCACGTCGTCGAAGGTGATCGCTTGTCGGATTTTCATGTGGGGAGCTCCCTTTTTGGCGCTTTAAGGGAGTCTTGGGGCCTTGTGAAGCCCCTTCCCCACACGCCTCGGCCGTTCCCTGCAAAGCCGCTTTGACAGGAGCCGCGACGCGCGCGAAACAGGCATTAGTTACAAATGCAACCATCCAAGCCTTGGGAGGGGCGCCGATGAAACTCTCCGATTACGGCCTTAGCCGCGAGCGCGGCTTCCTCGCGAACTTCGACCCGGCCGGCGTGACGCTGCCCGCCTACCTGCATCCGGCCCGCGACCTGGCCCTGTCGATCCCGCAGCTGATCCCGACCGGCCGCGTGCGCCATTTTCTCGAACAGCTGCCGCTGATCGACCTCACCGAATTCTGCAAGTCCGGCACTGAAGCGCAGCACCGGATCGCGATGCTGCATTACAGCTTCATGGTGCAGACTTATGTCTGGGGCGAACCCGAGGCGCCGAAGGCGCTGCCGGCCTGCCTGGCGATACCGATCTGGCAGGTGGGGCAGGCGGTCGGCCAGCCGCCCCTCCTCCCCTACTCCAGCTATACACTCGAAAACTGGGCGCGGTTTGATGCCAGCGGCCCGATTGACCTCTCCAACATTCACACGCTGCAGCATTTCGAAGGCGGCATGGATGAGGCCTGGTTCATTCTCGTGCACGTCGCCATCGAAGCGCGCGCCGGCGAGATGCTGGACGAGGCGACGAAGCTGGTATCTGCGGCGAAGGCAGAAGACGGCGCCGCAATGGCGCGCGGCCTCGCGGCGATGAAAGCGGTGTGGGACGACGTCAACGCGATCTTCGACCGTATGCCGGAGCGCTGCGACCCTTATGTTTATTTCCACCGCGTGCGTCCGTGGATCCACGGCTGGAAAGACAATCCGGCACTTGGTCCGGGTCTCATTTACGAGGGCGTGGCCGAAACAAAGGGCGAGCCGCAGGCCTTCCGTGGACAGACGGGTTCACAATCCTCCATCGTGCCTGCAATGGACGCGCTGCTCGGAGTCGGACACGCCGGCGATCCGCTGCGCACTTTCCTCGACGAGTTGCACATCTACCGCCCGCCGCAACACCGCCGCTTCATCGATGACCTGCGCGCGCAGAGCGTGGTGCGGGCTGCAATCCAGAAGCTGGGCACGGCGGAACCGCGCGACCTCTATAACGACAATATCCGTAGCCTCGCCCGGTTCCGCACGCGCCATCTTGAGTATGCGGCGACCTACATCAATCGGCAGGCTTCAACCGCCGCCGGCAATGATCCGGATGTCGGCACTGGCGGAACGCCGTTTATGCGCTACCTGAAAAAGCACCGCGACGAAGCCGAGAACCACCTCCTGACATAGCAGGAGGCAGTCCAGAAACCGTCCAGACCGGCGTGTGGACTAGTCCACGCAGATCGTGTGCGCGACCTTGCCGCCTTCGACGATGGTGTAGCAGCCAAAACGTGCGTCGGTTGCCTGGCAGGTGCCGGTCACTTCCATGTCCGGACCGGGCTCGGCGTCGCCTTCATAGCGGCACTCGCCGATGCAATCCTCGTTGCCGGCGCAGGCGGTGCCGGCGTCCATGTAGGGCTGGACGCAGTTCTCCCATTGCAGTTTGCCGCTAGGCACAACTTCGCCGCCCGCTGCGGTGCAGGCAGCGCGCTCTGCACTGGTCGCCTTCTTTCCGGCGAACTCGATGCGTTGGTAGCCCGGTGCCACATGCTCCTCCCCCTTCCCTGCATTGAACAGTGAACATGCGGGAAGGGCGAAAAGGGCGGCGATAGCGAGAAGGGCGTGTTTCATCCGGGAAACCTCGGGAAAGCCGGAACACCGTCCGGGATCAGGTGGAAGGAAAAGGCATCGGCAGTCTGCATGACAACCTGCGGACCTTCGTAGATGGAGGGATCATCCAGCGAGCCGACTTTCAGAATGACGGCGACCGGCAAGGCGGGCGAACGGGTGAGCAGAGGCGTTCCGCAAGTGCCGCAGAATTCGCGTGTGTTGGCATGCGGGAGGTCACTGCGCTTGAAGGCCTTCGGTTGGCCCTTGGTGAAACGGAAACCGGCGACCGGCATGGCCATGAAGTCATTGCCTTCGCCGCCGGTGAAATACTGGCATTCGCGGCAATGGCAGCGCGCCTTCATCAGCGGCTGGCCTTCCGCCTCGTAGCGCACTTCGCCGCAATAGCATCCTCCGGTGATTTTCATTTGCTTCCTCCCTTGAAGCCTTTCGCGATGACATAGATTTCCGGACTGCCCGCGCGGCTGGCCGGCGGCTTTATGTGTTTCACAGTCCGGAAATTCAGTTTCAGTTTGTCGAGCACATCCTTCGCGGCGCCGCCCTGAAAAACTTTCGAGCAGAACGCGCCGCCGGGTGCGAGGTGCGCAATCGCAAAGTCGACCGCGAGTTCCACAAGCGTGACTGTGCGCAGGTGGTCCGTCTGTTTGTGGCCGGTCGTGTTTGCGGCCATATCCGACAACACGAGATCCGGCGGGCCGCTGAGCGCGCCGAGGAGTTTGTCGACATCGGCAGGCTCGTTGACATCGCCTTCGAAAATCGTCGCGCCTTCGATCGGATCAACGGGCAGGAGGTCGATGCCCACCACTTCCGAAGCACCCTTGAGGAGCGCCACCTGAATCCATCCGCCGGGTGCGCAGCCGAGATCGACAACGCGTTGGCCGCGCTTCAGGATGTGCGCTTCCTCGTCGATCTCGAGCAGCTTGTAAGCGGCGCGGGAGCGATAGCCTTCTTCTTTGGATTTTCGGACATAGGGGTCCTGCAGTTGCCGCTCGATCCAGCGTTTCGAGCTTTCCGTGCGCGCATTGCGCGCGATCACCTTGCGCTCGGTCGTGCGCCGGCCCGAGTCCTTCTTGTCCCCACCCGGACCTTTCCAGCGACGCTTTTCTTCATCCGACATGACTGTCTCCGCTTCCGCTCGCTGCAGGTTTGCGCCGTTTCGGCCGGCGCCGGCGTGCCGGGGCCTGACCATGCATCATCGACAGGAGCACACCTTCGCGAAGTCCGCGATCTGCGACGCGCAGTGTGTGGCCGTCAAAGACTTCCCACACAGCCTCCATGATGGCGCAACCCGCAAGCATCAGGGGCGCGCGTTCCTCGCCGATGGTCGGTAGTTTTGCCCGGCCCTCGACGCCAAGTTCACGCAGGCGCCGCATGGTGGTGCTGCCATCCTGGTGGCTGAGCCAGCTGCCATCCACCTTGTCGCGCCGGTAGCGGTCGAGATTGAGATGCACACCAGCAAGGCAGGTGACAGTTCCGGATGTGCCGATGAGGTGGCCATTGTCAGCCTGCAGGCGTTGCTGCACCCGCTCCAGCGCAGCCCACTTCCTGACTTCACTGCGAGCGTATTCGAGCATCTTCGGCCAGGCGGCAGTCTCGTCCGTAAGGTCGAAGGCTTCAGACAGCGTGACGACACCGATCTTGAGGCTGGTCCAGTCGACAATCGGCGCTTCCTTCAGGATGCCGGCAAGGCCTCCCTTCCGAATGCTGCGGGCGTCGACGAGAGACAATTCGGTCGATCCGCCGCCGACATCGACGACGAGCACAGATTGAACGTCCGGTTTGATCAGGTCGTAGCACCCGATGGTCGCCAGCCGGGCTTCTTCCTTGGCGCCGATGACCTTGAAGGTCAGGCCCGTTTCGGTCTGCACTCGGCGAATGAAGTCGGCGCCATTGCTGGCCTTTCGGCAGGCCTCCGTGGCGATGCATCGGACGCGGCCGACGCCGTGCAGCTTCAGCTTGGCGCGAATAGCGTGCAGGGCGCTCATGGCGCGCTCGATGGCGGCATCGGAGAGACGGCCTGTATCGTGGAGCCCCTCCCCCAGCCTTGCGATCTGGGAATAGGAATCGACCACGCGAAACGACTGGCCGCGGGGCTCCGCAACCAGTAGTCGGCAATTGTTCGTGCCAAGGTCGACCGCCGCAAACAGCGGTTTTCCCCGTTGGGACCCGTTCGAACCGCGCCTGCGGCTGCCGGATCCGTCTTTTTTGTCAGCCATGGTGTGGCCCGAAACGGAAACTTCGGGCATGCTCTATCACAGGAGCTGAAAATGACCAGTAGACGTGGGCCCGCCGCTTGGTTGCGCGCCTTGTTGGGCGGGAAGAAACCGAAAGATCATCCGCCGCTGGTCCTCACCGACAGGATCAGAT
>DNFL01000303.1:4706-6278 GCA_003486945.1 Hyphomonas sp.
ACCGACAGGATCGACGAGCGATTCCAGTTCCACTCGATTTCCAAACATGTTGCCAAATACCAGATCGGGCAGGTTGTCCGGCACCGGGTTTTTGCGTTCCGGGGGGTGATTTTCGACGTGGATCCGCAGTTTGCGAACACGGACGAGTGGTATGAGTCGATCCCCGAGGAAGTGCGGCCGAGCAAGGATCAACCGTTCTACCACCTGTTCGCCGAGAACGACCGAACCCACTACATCGCCTACGTTTCCGAGCAGAACCTGGTTCCTGACGATTCCGAACTGCCGCTGAGCCATCCGGATATTTCGGAATGGTTTGACCTGACGGGGCGCGGGACTTACGAGCTGAAGAAGCACGCAACCAACTAGAGCACCCTGTATTTTCAGTCCTTTTTGCGGGACCGGGCGATGGTGGCTGTGGTCGAATGGCCTTCGACCAGTTGCACGACCACAACCTCGCCGCCGCGGGCTTCGACGATGTCGGCGCCGACGATGGTGTCGCGGGTATAGTCGCCGCCCTTGACGAGGACGTCGGGTTTCAGGGCGGTGATCAGCTCCAGCGGGGTGTCTTCTTCGAAGATCACGACGGCATCGACCGAGGCGAGGCCGCAGAGCACCTGTGCGCGCGAAATCTCTGTATTTACCGGGCGTTCCGGCCCTTTCAGGCGCCGGACAGATGCGTCGGAATTGATGGCAACCACCAGGCGGTCACAGCGGTTTCCAGCTTCTTCCAGGATCCGGACATGGCCTGGATGGAGGATGTCGAAGACGCCGTTGGTAAACCCGATGCGCAATCCGGCTTCACGCCAGCGTTCGATCTGGCCGACCATGGCGTCGCGGGCGATGAGGCTCGCTTTCTGGTGGCGAAAACCGGATTCTGCCGTTTCGATCAGTTCTGCCGCAGAAACGGTGGCTGTTCCTGCCTTTCCGACCGCAATTCCTGACGCCAGGATTGCAACGGTTACAGCTTCTTCCAGTTTCGTTCCCGCTATGATTACGGCGGCGAGCGCGGCGAGGCTTGTGTCCCCGGCGCCCGAAACATCAAAGACTTCCCTCGCCTGTCCCCTTACATGCGCCGGCTTTTCCCCGCGCGACTGGAAGGACATGCCCTGGGCCGCGCGGGTGACGACGATGGCCTTGGCCGGGAGGGTCGCTAGGGCGGCGCTGAGGGCGGCGGCTGCGGTTTCGTCGGAAGTGACCGGTTGGCCGATGGCGGCGGCGAGTTCGCCGGCATTGGGTTTGAGGATGTCGACGGCACCGTAGCGGGCGAAGTCCTGGCCTTTGGGGTCGGCTATGACCGGGACCTTGGCGGAGGCAGCGGCCTCGAGCGTGGCGGCGAGGATGGCGGGGGTAAGGAAGCCTTTGGCGTAGTCCGAGATGAGGATCGCGGCGACGGTGGGGGCGAATTTGCGGATGGCGGTGATGGCGGCCTGTTCGCAGCTGGTGTCCGGGGCGCCGGCCTCTTCGGCGTCGAGGCGGAGGAGTTGCTGGCCGCCGGCGACGAGGCGGGTCTTGAGCGTGGTGGGGCGGCCCTTGAGGGTGACGAGGTGAGCTTCGCAGCCGAGGAGGCCGGAG
>DNFL01000303.1:6551-10567 GCA_003486945.1 Hyphomonas sp.
GCAGCGGAGGAGGCCGGAGAGTTCCTTACCCGCCTCATCATCGCCAATCGCGCCGATGATGACGGGCTTCAGGCCCAGCGAAGAGAGGTTTCGGGCGACGTTGGCCGCGCCGCCGGGCATGCTGGCGAGGCGGGGCTGGCGCAGGACTGGGACCGGGGCTTCCGGGGAGATCCGGCTGACCGAGCCGTAGACGAAGCGGTCGAGCATGATGTCGCCGATGCACAGGACGCGCTGGCCTTCGGCTTTTTCCAAAATCTGGCGAAGTCGGGCGGGCTGCATCCGGGGCTTTCTCTGGGTCGAGGCCGGGGTATAGCCGCCGCCGCGCAGGCGGGAAAGGGCGGCGTGGAGCCGAGTTGATCCAAACGGGAATCTGCAACGTATTCAAACGGTCTGAACACAGGAAACCGGCCCGGACCCATGCCTGCATCGCCGCCTTCGATCCTGTGGTTCCGAGAGGACCTGAGACTGGCTGACAATCCCGCCCTTGCAGCGGCGGTTGCGGCGGGCGGGCCCGTGGTCTGCCTGTTTATCCATGAGACCGGAGCGGGCGCAGGAAGGGCGCTGGGCGGCGCCGCAGAATGGTGGCTGGATAAGAGCCTGAAGGCGCTGGACGCGGACCTGCGAAAACGCGGCGGACAACTGGTGCTGCGCAAGGGCGCGGCGTCAAAAATTATTCCAGCAGTGGTGAAGGAGGCAGGCGCGAAGGCTGTGTTCTGGAACCGGCGTTATGGTGAGCCGGAGCGGACCACGGATGCGGAGATCAAGGCGGGCCTGAAAGCGGCCGGGATCGATGCGCAGAGCTTCAATGGCCGGCTGTTGATGGAGCCGTGGGAGCTGAAGACCGGGAGCGGCGGTTACTACAAGGTGTTCACACCGTTCTGGCGCGCAATGCAGGCGAGCTATCGCCCGGTGCCTGCGCTGACAGCGCCGAAGTGCATCAAGGGTGCGGCGCTGGAGAGTGAACGGCTGGAGGATTGGGGGCTGCACCCTACGCAGCCTGACTGGTCTGGTGGCATGGCCGAGGCCTGGACGCCGGGCGAAGCGGGCGCCGCCACGCGGCTGGCTGCGTTTCTGGATGATGGCATCAATGAGTATGCGGACAATCGCAACCGGCCGGATCTGGATGTTTCGACATCGCGGCTTTCCCCGCATCTGAGATTTGGCGAAATCTCGCCGGTGCAAATCTGGCGTGCGGTGAAGGCTGGCGTTGAGGCGGGCCGAGCGAATGAACGCGATGCGGCGGTTTTTCTGTCCGAGATCGCGTGGCGGGAATTCTCCTATGTGCTGCTGCACTTCAATCCGGAACTGGCGCGGCAGAACTACAATCCTGCATTTGACCGGATGCCCTGGCGCAAGGATGGCGCGGCGCTGAGCGCCTGGCAGAAGGGCATGACGGGCTATCCCATCGTCGATGCCGGGATGCGCCAGCTTTGGCATACGGGATGGATGCACAACCGTGTACGGATGATTGCCGCCTCGTTCCTGACCAAGCATCTGCTGCTGCCATGGCAGTCGGGCGAAGACTGGTTCTGGGATACGCTGGTGGACGCGGACCCGGCGGCGAATGCGGCGAGCTGGCAATGGACAGCTGGCAGCGGCGCAGATGCTGCGCCCTATTTCCGCGTGTTCAATCCGATCACGCAGGGATCAAAATTCGACGAGACGGGCGCCTATGTGCGCCGCTGGTGCCCGGAGCTTTCCAAGGTGCCGGACAAGTACCTGCACGCGCCGTTCGAGGCGCCGGCAAATGTGCTGGCGGCCGCAGGCGTCGTGCTTGGAAAGACCTATCCCAAACCGATCGTGGACCATAGCGCGGGGCGAGAGCGCGCGCTGGAAGCCTACAAAGAGACACGCACACCACAGGATGCAGAATGAAGAAAATTGCCGTTATCGGTTCGGGTATTTCCGGGATGGGCGCCGCCTGGGCGTTGCGGGACGTGGCGGATGTGACGCTGTTTGAGGCGGGCGATCGGCTGGGCGGGCATGCGTGCACACACACGTTCAAGTATGACGGTGCGGAGATTGTGGTCGATCTGGGCTTCATCGTTTACAACGGGCTCAACTATCCGAACCTGATCGGCATGTTCGACGCGCTGGGTGTGGAGACGGCGGCATCTGACATGAGCTTCTCGGTGACCGATCCGAAGGGGTGGAGCTGGGCCTCGACGGCGGCTGGCATCTTTGCGCAGAAGCGCAATCTGGCGAGCCTGCGGTTTCACAGATTCTGGCGGACGATCCTGAAGTTCAACGACATTGCGCGCAGAGAATATATTGCGGGCACGATTACCGAAACGACGCTGGGCGCCTGGCTCGACCGGCACGGGTTTGATGCGGATTTCCGAGAGAATTACATTCTACCGATGGGCGCGGCGATCTGGTCGACGCCGGAAGGGCGGATTCTGGACTATCCGGCGCAGAGCTTCTTCCAGTTTTTCGACAATCACCGGCTGATGCACAAGGAGCGCCCGAAATGGCGCACGGTGGCGGGCGGCAGCCGGAACTATGTGCGGCGGATTTCGGAGGCGCTGGGCGAGCGTGCGCGGCTGCGCAGCGAAGTGTCGCGCGTGCGCCCGTTCGGAACGAAGACGGCGGTGATTCTAGCGAGCGGCGAGACAGTGCTGTTCGATGATGTAATTCTCGCGTGCCATTCGGACGAGGCGCTACGGATTGTGGAGCAGGACTATGAGGATCAGGCGTTTTGCCTTCGCTCCGTGAAATATCGTCCGAACACGATCTATCTGCACCGCGACCCGGCGCTGATGCCGGCACGCAAGGCTGCGTGGGCGAGCTGGAATGTGATGAAACAGGCGAATGGCGACATCTGCCTCAGCTACTGGATGAACCGGCTGCAGGGAATTGATGCTTCGCGGCCGCTGTTCATCACGCTGAACCCGGAGCACCGGCCGGCGGAGCATCTGACTTTCCATGAATATGTTTTCGATCACCCGCAGTTTGATACGGCAGCGGAAGCGGCGGTGCGCTCGCTGAAGCGGATTCAGGGGCAGGATGCGCTCTGGTTTGCGGGCGCTTGGATGGGGCGCGGGTTCCATGAGGATGGGCTGAAGGCGGGCCTGTCGGCAGCCTTGTCGCTTGGCGGAACGGTCCCGTGGGAGGCGAAGGGCGTGGACATTCTGCCCGTTCGGCGCGACACTCCGGCCATCGACGTCAAAGCCGAGGCATCTGCGTGACCGGAGCCGCTTTGCGACTGTGGACAGGGTTTACCCTGCACAAACGGTTTGTGCCGTTTGAACGGGCCTTCAAGTATGGGCTCGCACTGATCGATATCGACATTGACCGACTGGATGAAGCGGCGCGCATGTCGCCCCTGTTTGCGGTGAACAAGCCGGGATTGTTCTCGTTTCACGAGAAGGATCATGGCGGCACGGGGCGCACAAAGAGCCTCCGGGACTGGGCGGACGGGATGCTGGCGCGGGCAGGTGTGAATGTCCGAGCCGGGACGATTCGGCTGGTGACGTTTCCGCGGCATTTCTTCTACAAGTTTGCGCCGATTTCGCTGTGGTATGGCTATGATGCGGCAGGCACGCTCCGGGGCATCATCTATGAGGTGAACAACACGTTTGGCGAGCATCATTGCTACGTGGCAAAGGTGGGTGCGCCGCGCGATGTGCATGTGGCGGAGAAGGCGTTTCATGTGTCGCCGTTCTTTGATGTGAACGGGGAATATCGCTTCACGCTGCGCGCGCCGGAAGCGACGCTGGATGTGGTGGTCGAGAATGTTGCGGGCGGCGCTCGCCAGCATCTGGCAAATATCAAAGCGAGGCCGCTGGCGGCGACGGGCGGGAATTTCTTGCGCCTGGCACTGCACAACCCCATGTCTTCCTTTGGAGTGGTGTTTGCCATTCACTGGCAGGCGCTGCGCCTCTGGCTTCGCGGCGCGAGATATCACCGCAGGCCCCCTGCCCCGGCGCAGCCGGCGACGCTGGCGGCGCGGGTGGCCGAACCGATACCGCAGCAGAAGGAGACGGCTGCATGAGCGCGACTGTCATCGCAACACC
>DNFL01000249.1:0-229 GCA_003486945.1 Hyphomonas sp.
CTCTTCCGATCTGCCGGTTGCAACAGGCTTTCCGGGCGCGGCAGGCGCGCGGCGGAAAGTTTGTCAGCGGCGCGCGCCACCGTGCGCGTCAGGGCGCGCTTCAGGCGCTGGCCGCTTTCCTCGACGCTGAGCAACAGTTCCGTCCGTACAGGGACGGCCATCTCGGCTGCGCCGGTTGGCGTCGGGGCGCGCCGGTCGGAGACATAGTCGATCAGCGTCGTGTCGGTCT
>DNFL01000249.1:485-9983 GCA_003486945.1 Hyphomonas sp.
GTCGATCAGCGTCGTGTCGGTCTCATGGCCCACAGCCGAGATCAGCGGTATCTCGCTCTCGAATGCGGCGCGCACGACAATCTCTTCACTGAACGGCCAGAGGTCTTCGATCGATCCGCCGCCGCGCGCAACGATCAGCACATCCGGCCGGTCCGGCCCGGTCATCGCGTTGAAGCCGCGAATGCCGGCGGTCACCTGCGCCGCCGCCTGCTCGCCCTGCACCAGCGCCGGCCAGACGATCACACGGACCGGGAAGCGCTCGCGGATACGGTGGAGAATGTCGCGGATCACCGCNNGCTGGTCACGGCGCTGATGGCCCAGGCTCAGCGCCCGCAGAAGCCGGGCCGAGAGCCCTTCGACCGTCGCCAGAAGCTCCATCCGCACCGGCACGGCCAGTTCGGCGGCGGCGGTGGGGGTGGGTGCGCGCAGGTCGGCGGCATGGTCGATCAGCGTGGTGTCGGTCTCATGTCCCACGGCGGAAATCAGCGGAATCCGGCTACCAGCCGCCGCGCGGACCACGATTTCCTCGTTGAAACCCCAAAGATCCTCAAGCGACCCGCCGCCGCGCGCCACGATCAGCACATCGGGGCGCAGCGCCCCTTGCAGCTTGTTGAAACCTTCGATCGCGCGCGCAACCTGGCCGGCGGCTTCCGGCCCCTGCACCAGCACCGGCCACACAATCACTCGGCACGGAAAGCGCTCGCGCAACCGATGCAGAATGTCGCGGATCACCGCGCCCGTCGGCGAGGTGACCACGCCGATGGTGCGCGGCAGGTAGGGCAGCTTCTTCTTGTGCTTCGGATCGAACAGGCCCTCGGCGGCGAGTTTCTTCTTGCGCTCTTCCAGCAGCTGCATCAGCGCGCCTGCGCCGGCGGGGCGCATGGAGGTCGCAATCATCTGGTAGGCAGAGCGGCCTTCGTAGGTGGAGAGCCGGCCCGTGGCGATCACCTCCAGGCCTTCTTCCGGCCGGAAGGGCAGACGGTCCACCTGGCCTTTCCACATCACCGTGTTGAGCACGGCCTTGTCGTCCTTCAGGTCGGCATACATGTGGCCGGACTTGGCAATCGTCACCCGCCCCAGCTCGCCGCGCACGACGATATGGTCATAGCTCGTCTCGATCATCCGCTTCAGGCTGGACGCAAGTTCCGAGACGGACAGGGCAGAATCATTGGCGGTCGGCAGGTCTGGCATGCTGTGTTTCTGGACCCGCGCCGGGCGAAGGGCAAGGGGGCGTCAGCCTGCCTTGCGCGCCACTTTCGCCAGCGGGCTGAGGCCGAGCCAGGCCTGCATCTTCGAGGCAAGCGTGCGGTTGCCCGTCAGCAGGAGGCGGTCGTCCGAAACGGCCTTGCGCACCGTATCATACCCCATCCAGACGGCGGTCATCGTGCGCAGGTCGGTGGAGACATAAAGGTCGATGTCATGGCCCGGATCGACACCGCAGAGATCAACTTCAAAGCCGGGTTCGACGATCAGCCACCAGTTGCGCGACTTCGTCGGTTGACCCGTATACTGGAAATGAATGACGCTGCGCTCGTCCGGCATCGGATCGGTGTCGAGATTGCGGCGCATGTCCCACATCAGCAGCTGGGCATCGAGGCGCTGCAGGGACAGGTCCGACTCAATCCATCGCTGGCCCCATGCACCGATGGCATCAATGATCGGTGCGAGCTCAAGGCCGGATTCGGTCAGATGGTATTCCATCACCCCCGCATCGCGCCGGGAGCGCCGGCGCACGACAATGCCGGCATCTTCCAGTTCCTTCAAACGCTGCGAGAGCAGGGCAGGCGACATGCGCGGAACGCCGCGGCGCAGGTCGTTGAACCGGGACGTGCCGGCAGCAAGCTCGCGCAGCACAAGTATGGTCCACCGTGTGCCAACGATTTCCGATGCCATGGCGACGGGGCAGAACTGGCCATAGGTACCTTGGGTCATTGCCGGGTCTCCTTTGCGCGGTCCTTTAGTCCCGGGCGCGTCTGCATTCCAGTTCAGAATCTGAACTGCCTGCTTCAGTTTCCTGACTGCAGGAGTTCAGATCCCGAACTGGAGACATAGCACAGGACCCGCCAGTCTGCATGCACGGTACGGATATCCTTCCGGCCGCTCAAAAAAGTCAGAAGAGACTAGTCATGACCCCGTATATTGTTCCGCATCCTCCCCATGCTCCGGACATTATGGCTGATGATCTGGCGCGCGAGCGCCGGATGGAAGGCCTGTTCGCACCATCCACCGACATCGGCGTTCCCGGCGCGATCTCGCGCCGCGAAATCGTGATGGAACGCCGGAGCGTGCTGGACTCCCGCCGCCGCCGCCACGGCCGTCTCGCAGCCCGGAGATAGCAACGCTCCGTATCCGGACTGCGAGAGTTCAGAAACTGAACTGGAGTTCCAGCGGGGCTGGGGGAACAAGGCCTCAAACCACATCATTCGAAAGGAAACCAGATGACTACGACAATTCAATCTCCTGCCACCAATCCGAACCAGGCACTCTGGGAAAAAGGCGATTTCACCAGGCTGGCCGCCACCATGCGCGTCAGCGGCGAAGCGCTGGTGCACGACACCGGCATTCGCGCCGGTGACAAGGTGCTCGACCTCGGCTGCGGCGACGGCACGACCGCGCTGCCCGCTGCCCGCCTCGGTGCGAGTGTGCTCGGCATCGATATCGCCCGCAACCTTGTCGATGCCGGCAACCGGCGCGCAGCAGAGGAGAGGCTCACCAATTGCCGCTTCCAGCACGGCGATGCCTGGCATCTCGCCGGCATTGCCGACAACAGTTTCGACTGGGTGGTCAGCATCTTCGGCGCGATGTTCGCGCCCAGGCCGGTTGATGTCGCGAAGGAAATGGTGCGCGTCACCCGCCCCGGCGGACGGATCGTGATGGGCAACTGGATCCCCGGCGACCCGACGCTGATCGCGCAGATCCTGAAGATTGCGGCCGCCTATTCCCCGCCCCCGCCGGAAGGCTTCATCAGCCCGGTCCGTTGGGGCATCGAGGCCGATGTGCGCGAGCGCTTCGCGGCAGCGGGCATCCCCAATGAAAAGGTGCACTGCGTACGCGACACCTATGTGTTCGACTATGCCGGCCCGCCGGCGGATTTCCTCGCCGTGTTCCGCGACTATTACGGGCCGACCATGAACGCCTTCGCCGCCGCCGAGGCCAGCGGGCGCCAGGCAGACCTGCAGCGGGAGCTGGAAAACCTGTTTGCAAGCCAGAACACGTCCAAGGACAAGGGCCGGACCGTGATCCCGGCGACATTCCTGCGTGTGACAGTTGAAGTTTGATCCGGGGGAGCCGCTCTCTTTCCTCTTGATCTCGGGCGCCGCTCCCTCCAAGGAGCGGCGCCATGAACATACTGCTGATCGGATCGGGCGGCCGTGAACACGCCCTGGCCTGGAAAATGGCGCAGTCGCCGTTGGTGGACGTCGTGCATTCGGCGCCCGGAAACCCCGGCATGGACGCGGTAGGCCCGTGTTTCGATGTGGCGGTGGATGATATCGACGGACTGGTGAAGCTCGCCCTCCAGATCGAGCCGGACTTGATCGTGATCGGCCCCGAGGCGCCCCTCGCGCTCGGCCTGTCGGACATCCTGCGCGCGCGCGGCTTTGATGTGTTCGGACCCTCGAAAGAGGCGGCGAAGCTCGAAGCCTCGAAAGCTTTCTCAAAGGCCCGCATGGTGAAATACGGCGTGCCGACCGCGGCCTATGGCGAGTTCACCGAGGCGGCTCCCGCGAAGGCGTTCCTCAAGAAAATGAAAGCGCCTTATGTGCTGAAAGCGGACGGCCTCGCGGCCGGCAAGGGCGTGGTGATTGCCGAGACATTGGCAGAGGCCGAGGCCGAGATCGACGAGATGCTGTCCGGCAAGTTCGGCTCCGCCTCGGCGACGCTGGTGATCGAGGAATTCATGCACGGCGAAGAGGCGAGCGTGTTCGTCATCACGGACGGCGAAGGCGCGCTCTATCTTCCGGCGGCGCAGGACCATAAGCGCGTCGGCGATGGCGACACCGGTCCGAACACGGGCGGCATGGGCGCCTATGCGCCGGCGCCGGTCGTCAGCAAACAGATCATGGAGCGGGTGAAGCGCGAGATTGCCGAGCCGATGCTGCGCGGCATGGCGAAAGATGGGATGCCGTATCAGGGCGTGCTCTATATCGGTGTCATGGTGACGGACGAAGGCCCGAAAGTGGTCGAATTCAACGCGCGCTTCGGCGACCCGGAATGCCAGGTGCTGATGAAGGGCCTAACAGGCGACATCGTGCCAGCCATCTTGATCGCTGCGACGGGCGGCCTCAAAGGCAACGAAAAGGACTATGAGCGCCTGCTCGAGCTGAAGGATTTCCGGCCCACCGCAACGGTCGTGATGGCCGCGAAAGGCTATCCCGGCACCTATGACAAGGGCAGCGTCATCGAAGGCGTGGACGCTGCGAACGCGCTCGAAGGCGTCACCGTATTTCATGCGGGTACGGACATTGCCGCCGGCAGCAAGCTGGTCGCTAGGGGCGGCCGTGTGCTGAATGTAACCGCGAGCGGGAACACGCTGCGCGAAGCGGTCGACCGCGCCTATGCCGGCGTCGATGCGATCCACTGGCCGGAAGGCTTCTGCCGCCGCGACATTGGATGGCGGGCGCTTTAGGGCTAAGCGCCGGGCTCAATCAGAATCTTGATCTCGCTTGGGTTCTTTGCCAGCGAGTCGAAGGCGGCTTCTGTGCTTGCCAGCGGCTGGCGGCTGGTGATCAGGCGGGCGGCCTTGTCCGGATGTTTCTCGATCAGGGCGAGCGCAGCTGCAAACTCTTCCGGGCGGTAGGCGAAGCTGAACTCGAGTGTCAGTTCACGGATTATGCCGTCGAGAGGTGTCAGCTTTTCTTCGTGCGGGCAGACTCCGGCGACGATGATATGGCTGTGCGGTGGGGCGCCCTTGATCACCTGATCGATCAGGCCGGTCGCGCCAGTGCACTCGAAGATGTTGGCGCCGGGTGGCAGGCCGCGGAAGTCGCGCCCCAGAAGCGGCGACATCGTTTGCGGGGCGAAAGCGAGGCTGTCCCAATGCGTGAAGGCCGAGTCCGTAGACGGATCAATGACAATATCTGCGCCAAGGGCCGCTGCCGCTGCGCGCCGCTCGGCCGAGAAATCCGCCGCCAGCACCGGACCGCGCCCGGCGAGCGTCAGCGCGAGGATCACCGACAGTCCCACAGGGCCGCAGCCGATCACCACGTTTGGCGCCCGGTTGCGGCTGGCGAGGTTCGCAGCGTGCAGGCCGACAGATAGCGGCTCCGTCAGCGCGGCAAGATCGGCGGGCACACCTTCCGGAATGCGAAAGCTGCGCACCGCGTCGATGGAGGTCAGCTCCGCCAGTCCGCCGCCATGGGCGGGCGACAGGCCGATGGTCTGCGGGCCCTCATGCGTGTGCGTGAAGGGCAAGCCGGTGATCCGGTCGCCGATCCGAAGCGCGGTCTCTGTGCCCGGCGCGATGCCGACAATCTCGGCAGAAAATTCATGGCCGGGAATTATTGAGGGAAGGTGCTCTTGCGGCAGTGTGTCCGCCAGCGCCGCCATCTGCTTGCGGGCGCTGAGATCGCTGCCGCAGATGCCGGTATAGAGTGGGCGCACCAGCAGCTGGCCAGCGGCAGGCGACGGGTCCGGCACGTTTCGGATGGAGAGGGATTTACCCTGGAGAACGGCAGCGCGCATGATCCGTATCCTGATCTTCAGCCGTTCGGCGGCAGCATGAACTGCGCCACTTCCGGCTGACCGGTATGCGCTGTGGTGCCACCATCGGCGACGACAATGGCGCCGGTCATGTAGGAGGCATCCTCCGAAGCAAGGAAGGCGACGACCTTCGCCATCTCCTCCGGCTGCGCGGCGCGGCCCATAGGAATGCGCTTCGTCCATTCTTCCTGCAGGCCTGGCATTTGTTGCAAGCCCGCCGTGATCGGCGTTGCGACGAGGCCGGGGCAGAGCGCGTTCACGCGGATGCCGGCCTTCGCATGGTCGACTGCGAGCGCGCGGGTATAGTTGATCACGGCGCCCTTGGCGGCGTTATAGGCGGCGAAGCGATAGTCGCCGCCCATGCCGGAGATCGACGCCGTGTTCACGATCACGCTGCCTTCGGGCATGTGCGGAATGGCGAAGTGGCAGGCATAGTAGACGCTGTTGAGGTCAACCGCGATCACGCGTTCCCACTCTTCTGGTTGCAGCTCGACGCTGTTGGCAAAGCTGCCGATGCCGGCATTGTTGAACAGGATGTCGATACGCCCATGCGCCGCGACAGCTGTCTTCACCAGCGCTTCGACATCGGCCACTTTCGAGACATCGCACTTCACCGCCATGGCCGATGGCCCAAGGCTCGCGGCAAGGCTCCTGCCACCTTCATCACCGATATCTGCGAGCACGACATGCGCGCCTTCCTGCCAGAGGAGGCGTGCGGTGGCGGCGCCGATGCCGGAGGCTGCGCCGGTGATGACGGCGACCTTGTTCTCAAATCGCTTGGTGTTCATCCCGCGGGCGCCTCAGGCCAGCACAGCGCTGGGCGGCGCGGTTTCCTTTTCCCAGTCCGGCTTGCGTGCCGAAACGGCAGCCGCAATCTTCTCCCAGGCGGGCAGGGACTTGGCGAGGAAGTTGATGTCGAAGTTTTCCTGCGTGCGGAACTCGAGCACTTCAACGCCGTTCGGGCCGGGCGTGTAGCGATAGGCCTTGTCGGCAGGGAGGAAAAAGCCCTCGCCGGCGCCCAGCGTTTCGGTGCCGAGCTGCAGAGATCCCGCGACGATATAGTAGAGGCAGTCTGCATTGTGCGTATGCAGAGGCAGCGGGAAGCCGCTCTTGAACCAGGCATAGGTGAGGCTGAAGCCGGGGCGGGAGAACAGGGTTTTCACGACATTGCCTTCTGCAAAGCCGGCTTCCAGTGCCTTGGCGATGCCCGCCTGGAATTCGGGGTTCATGCCGGTAACTTCCATATGCGCCGTCTCGTCCAGCGAAGGGGCGTCGGCGGTGCGGAAAATGTCGTATCCGGAGATGGATTGGGGGCGTGCGTCATCGGCCATGTCTGTTCCTCCGCGGCCGGGTAAACGTCTTCAGCAGGCGCGCCGGCCGCGCGCTGCCATTGGGCGACACGCTAGCGGAAACTCAAAATTAGTCAATAATGACTATTTTGAAAGGGTCAGCGGTTGACGCCCCCGCTTTCTGCAGTGTTATTCGCAGCTATGGCCAACCCAACGCACGACCCACACGCAACGACGCTGCCCGCCCCCCGCCGCCGGACGAAGCGGGGCGAGGAGACGCGGCGCGTCCTCATCCGGGCGGCCATCGGCTGCCTGCACGACCTTGGCTATGCCGGCACGACGATCGAGACCGTGATGGCCCGCTCCGGGCTCAGCCGCGGCTCGGTGCTGAACCAGTTCCCGACCCGCCTCGCCCTGATGGCGGCGACCAGCGAGGCGGCGATGCAGGCGATGATCGCGGATACGCGTGCCCGCACAGCTGCAATTGCAGGCCCCGCAGAGCAATACCGCGCGATGTGCGACATCACATGGGCCGCGCAGAACTTGCCCGAGGGCGCAGCGGTGACCGAAGTGCTGCTGGCGGCGCGCCGCGACGAAGCGCTGGCGGCGGCGTTCCGCCCGGTGGCGCAGCGTATCGAGACGGAGATCGATCAGTATACAGAAGAGCTCGTGCGCGCTGCCGGCGTCCAGGAAGAAGACATCGACGCCTGTCTCCTGCATGGCCGCGTACTGATCCTCAGCCTGCGCGGCATCACGCTTGAGCTGAGCTTCGACTCCGGTCGCACCATGATCAACCGCGCCCTCGACCTGATCCGCGCGCAACATGCGGCGCATTGCGACCGCGTACTCAGTGGGCTCTGAGGTTCAACTTTCATCTTCGGCTAGAATCGCGAGGATGGACCGTATTTCCTGCAATTCTGCGTCTGCGAACAGCGCCAGGTCATACTGGAACGTGATCCAGGACTGCATCTCGGCGCGCGAGGCGCGCAGCACTTCCCAATTGTATGACACGATGGCGCCGTCTTCGATCCATGTCGCAGAATCCATGTTCCAGTCCACGGCCCGGTAATAGTTCGACCCCGGAGCAAATATTACGCTGGTCGCCACAGGGTAGGTCCGCTCGAGGCGTTCGTGTGCGTCGCCGTAGCGTATTAGGGCCTTGCGCAACTCCACATCGCGGATATCGGCCAGGCGCCCGGTGGACAAGAGTTCGGAATATACGGCGGCAACTTGCGGCACGCTCAGAGCCCAGTTAGCCCGCGCCAACGCGCTCCGGAACGCGGCTTCATCCGTGGGCGGTGTTTCCTGCCGCAGCGCGTTGACGACATCCGCCGTGCTCTTCTGCGCCGACTGGGAGAAAGTCACAAGATCAGCGACGACAGGCTCCAACGCCAGAAATTCCTCTTCCAGCCGTTCCAGAAGCTTTGCCTGCAGGTCGGCCTGCTTGCGGGCCTCGTTCCAGTTATTGACCTGCAGGCCGATGAACACACCGAGCACCACGATCAGGAAGTCGAGCCCCACAGCGAACCAGTTCTGCGCTTTCACATGTTCCGTCAGTCTGCGGAGGATCATGCCTCGCTCCGTTTCAGGCCGTCGGCGCCAAGGCTGAAGGAGCTGGCGCCGGCCGTGCGCAGGCCTTCCATGTAGGCCACGAATTCCGGGCTGAGGCCCTGCTTGCCATAGGTTTCCCAAACCCAGAGACAGCCGGCGCTGTTCATCATCGAAATCATGTCCATCCGGCAATTGTGCCATTGCGTGTCCGGCAGGAGCTTGTCCTGGTGCAATTCGAACATGGTCGAATAGATCTGCATGAAATGGCCGATATGGATGAGGAACTGCATGCGCTCATCATCGCTCAAGTCGTCCGGATTGTCCCATCCGCGCCGGAAGACGGAAGCGGCCTCCAGGCTGCCGGCGGTGAGCGCGTTGAACTGGCCGGAGGCTTCGACCCATTGGAAGCGGGCTGTGGCGCGCATCTGCAACGTGTTCTGGCGCACCTGAAGTGCGAGGTAGAGCAGGGTCGGAACAACGAGGACGACACCGGCGATCTGGGAGACGAGGTAGAGGTCGTTGAGACTCATGGCGCCGGTTCCGGCTCAGGTAATGGCGCGGCGCCGTACGGCTGCAAGCCGCCATCGTGCAATGTCATGCTGTCCCCCGCGTCCCCGATCAATCAGGGCTAGCACAAGGCATTGGGACTGTCTTTGCGAAACTCGCGCGGCTCAGGCCGCGCCGTCGTCCCTGAACCAGACCTCGACCGGGCCTTTCAGGGTCATCAGCAGAGGGCGGCCCTTGCGGTCGAGTGCCTTGCCGGCAGCGACCTTGATCCAGCCTTCGGAGACGCAATACTCCTCGACATTGGTCTTCTCCTCGCCGCGAAAGCGCACGCCGATGCCGCGCGCGAGCACCTCGTAATTGTAATACGGGCTGTCGGGATAGATGGAGAGGCGGTCGGGGAGTGTATCGGTCATGGCGGGGGTTTAGCCGGGCTGGGGAGTGGGTTTCAAGG
>DNFL01000035.1 GCA_003486945.1 Hyphomonas sp.
CATGCCGGGCGCGGTGCCGCGCACTTCGACCTATGCGCTGAACAACGCAACCCTTCCCTTCGTGATGCAGATTGCCAACATGGGTCCGCGCAACGCCATTAACGCCAACAAACACCTCGCCAATGGCCTGACCGTGGAGAACGGCGCGATCGCTCACAAGCTGGTCGCGCGCGACCTCGGCGAGAAGTATGTGCGGCCGGACTGGTTGACTGTGGCCTGATTTATTCTGCTCACGGATCTGTGCAGCCATCGTCCCGGCCAAAACCGGGACGATCGGAGGAGAGGTATTCCTGCCTACTCCTTCACCACCTCGCCCCGTGCCATCACGAACTCGACCTTTTTCAACACCTTGATATCTTTCAGCGGGTCGCCTTTCACAGCGATCAGGTCGGCGCTCTTGCCGGGCTCGAGAGAGCCGGCAACCTCTGACACGCCGAGCAGGTCCGCCGCATTCACGGTGGCCGCCTCGATGGCTTCCATCGGCGTCATGCCGAACTTCACCAGCAGCTCGAACTCATCCGCATTGCGGCCATGCTTCGACACACCCGCATCGGTGCCGAAGGCAATCGGCACGCCCTGTGCGTGCAGGATTTCGAGGCTCTTGCCCGTAATGCCGATGCGCCATTCGATCTTCGCACGGACATCCGGCTCATAAGCGTTCGGGTTTGCCTGCAGGCGCTCGATGTATCCGTTCACGGTCGAAAGCGTTGGCACGTAATAGGCACCGGAGACGATGAACGCCTCGATGGTTTCCGGATCGAGGATGGTGCCATGCTCGATGGAATCGACGCCCGCTTCCAGGGCCAGCCGGATGCCATCCGCGCCGTGCGCATGCGCGGCGACCTTCTTGCCGAACAGTTTCGCGGTATCGACAATCGCCTTCGCCTCATCGGCAAACATCTGCTTGCCGAGGCCTGCGCCGATGCGGCTGTTGACGCCGCCGGTGGTCGCCAGCTTAATCACATCTGCTCCGCGCGCCACCTGCAGGCGCACCGCGCGGCGGCAATCGTCCGCACCGTCACACGTGTTGCCTTCGGCATTGAAGAACGGCCGCAGCTCATCGCGGAAACCAAGCGAGCCATCCATGTGGCCCGACGAAACAGAGATCGAGGAAGCGGCATCGAGGATGCGCGGCCCCATCACCTGCCCGTCCTTCACTGCATCGCGCAGCGCCAGCACCGCGCCGTCGCCGTCGCCAAGGTTGCGCACGGTGGTGAAGCCGGCGTTCAGTGTCTTCATTCCGTTCGTCCAGGCGTCAAACGCCTGCGCGGCGGGTGAGAGCGTGACGCCTTCCAGCTGTCCGGCAACGCCGCCGGTGTCGGAGGTGAGGTGAACGTGGCTGTCGATCAGGCCGGGCAGGACATATTTGTCCTTAAGGTCGATGACGCGGATCTTCTTGTCTTTCGGCGCCGTGTGACCCGCTGTCAGCGAGACGATCTTGCCATCGGTGACGACAATCGTGGTGGCGCCCAGCGGTTCGTTGCCCGGCACAGCCAGCACCTTACCGGCCTGAACCCACACGGTATCCGCAAGGGCGGGCATCGCAATCGCGAGTGCAGCCGCCGCCACAGCCGCAGATCGCAGGAAACGGGACGAAAAGTTCATGAAACAGCCCTCCGGGAAATCAGGTAAACTCTGGCATATGTGTTATCAGACGCAAACGGCGAGAAAACCCTCGCGCTGAGCTGCATCGGACCCATATTGCCGTCAGCAGACAGGAGGCAACCATGATCGACCTCATCATCGACAAGCGCACCCGCGACCTCGGCGGCGGATTCGAAGTTGGCCGCGTGCTGCCTTTCGCCAAACGGCGCATGGTCGGCCCGTTCATCTTTTTTGACCAGATGGGCCCGGTGGATTTCGCCCCCGGCATTCCGCGCGAACTCGATGTGCGCCCGCATCCGCATATCGGCCTCTCCACTGTCACCTATCTCTATTCCGGCGCGATGACGCACCGCGACAGTCTCGGCTTCAAGCAGGAAATCCGCCCCGGCGCCGTCAACTGGATGACCGCCGGCAAGGGCATCACCCATTCCGAACGCCTCGAGCATGCGCGCATGAATGGCGCGCACATGTTCGGCATCCAGGCCTGGGTGGCGCTGCCGAAGGAAGATGAAGAGATCGCCCCCGGCTTCTGGCACCATCCGGCAGACAGCCTCCCCGAATGGACCGAACAAGGCCTCCGTGGACGGATGATTGCGGGCGCGGCGGAAGGCATGGACGCCGGCGTCGCCGTGCGCTCGCCGATGTTCTACATGCACTGGGACATGGACAAGGGCGCCGCCCGCTACGCGCCGAACGACCATACCGAGCGCGCCGTCTATGTTGCCTCCGGCACAGCCGATGTCGGCGGCACGCGGATCAATGCCGGCCAGATGGCCATCCTCACGCCCGGCCAGGACGCCAAGATCACCGCAGAGGAAGCCGCCACCGTCATGCTGCTCGGCGGCGAACCCATCGGCGAGCGATTCATCTTCTGGAACTTCGTTTCCTCCTCAAAAGACCGCCTCGAACAGGCGAAATCCGACTGGAAAAACGGCCGCATGAAACTCCCCGACGGCGACGACCAGGAATTCACCCCGCTGCCGGAGGGGTAAGCCCTCCCCTGTCATCCATGCGCGAGCTGGGGCCCTCAGTAGCCTTCTCCGGCGCATTGGTTGACAAGGAAACTTTATGGTTTTAGTTTCCTTGTCAACCAATAGGACCGCCATGCCCAAACCTCCCTCCGCCTCTAGCCTGACAGACCATCTCGGCTTCTGGCTGCGAATGGTGTCCAATCAGGTCTCGCAGGCCTTTGCCGCGAAGATCGAGGCGCGGGGCGTGACGGTTGCCGAATGGGTGCTGCTGCGCGCGCTCTACGCGGCGCCGCCACAATCGCCTAGTAAGCTTGCCGGCACGATGGGCCTGACCAAAGGCGCAGTCACCAAACTCGCAGACCGTCTGATCGCCAAATCCCTGCTGCAGCGCCGTCCGGACCCGGACGATGCGCGGGCGCAAACGCTTGTCCTGACGCCTGCCGGCGAACGCCTCGTGCCCGCCCTCGCGGCGATTGCGGACGAAAACGACCGCGCTTTCTTCGGCGCCCTCACCGCCGCTGAGCGCAAGGCGCTTGAGAAAACGCTGCGCCGCCTCGCCGGCCATCACGGCAAGACCCCCTTTCCAACTTCGTAGGACCACCATGACCCCCGCCCAGAAACTCGCCGCGCTCACCTGCCTCAACGCTGCAGAGGAAGGCACGCTGGACTTTCCGCAGATTATCGGCGCGCTGATGGACGCCGGCTTCGAAAGTTATACGGTCGATTTTCGCCGTACACGGAGCATATATTATCTGGCGGACGGCCAGTCGATCGAACTGCCCGCCCATCCTGTCGCCACGCCCATCGCCGCCGCCTTCGACACCGGCGCCCTGCAGGCTGCCATCCGCGAGGCGCAGACCAAGACGCCCCGCTACACCTACAAGGGCTTCTGCGAAAAGGCCGCCGCCGCCGGCTGCGCCGCCTACACCGTCTCCTTCCCGGGCCGCCGCGCCGTCTATTCCGGCCGCAGCGCCGAAGCGCATGTGGAACATTTTCCGGGATAGGGCTTTCGGCAGATCGATTGATCCGCTTCGCGGACCGGAAGAAAGAGTCATTCGTTCATCCTGCGCCTTCAATCGATCCCCCGGATCGATTGATCCGCTTCGCGGACCGGCTTGGATGGTGCCGGCGGCCGGACTCGAACCGGCACGGCCGTTAGGCCTGGGGATTTTAAGTCCCCTGTGTCTACCATTTCACCACGCCGGCACCTTGCCCCGAGCGTTAGGGCCCGCCTGTGCAGATGGCAAGCGCCGCCGATGGTTTCCCCTTCCGGCAAAGCGCGCTAAGCCTTCTGGCGGGAAGCGGATCAGAGGAATTCAGCATGACCAATCCCGGTGAGCCTTCACCGGCGGGAAACCGCGTGCCGACGGATGCGTCCGGGGCGAAGCCGGGTGTGCGGCTTGGCCTGTTTCTCGGCCCGCCGCTGGCCCTCCTGATCGCGCTGGCGCCGGCGCCGGAGGGGCTGGAGCGCGGGGGCATGCTGGTGGCGGGCCTCTTGGTGTTGATGGCCGTGTGGTGGGCGAGCGAGGCGGTGCCGATTGCGGTCACTTCGCTGTTGCCGCTGGCGCTCTTGCCGCTGTTCGGGGTGATGGAGCTGCGCCAGATTGCGGCGCCGTATGCGGACCCGGTCGTGCTGTTGCTGCTCGGCGGGTTCATCGTCGCGCTGGCCATCGAGAAGTGGAACCTGCACCGGCGTATTGCGCTGAACATCCTCTTGATTTCCGGCGCGCGGCTGAAGCTGCTGGCGGCAGGGTTCATGCTGGCGACGGCGCTGCTCTCGATGTGGATTTCCAATACTGCGACCAGCCTGATGATGACGCCCATCGCCATCTCGGTCGCCCTCTCGGCCGGCGGCGGACCGCGCCTTGCGGCGGCGCTGCTGCTCGGCGTC
>DNFL01000136.1:0-207 GCA_003486945.1 Hyphomonas sp.
CCGTGAAAGGCCGCAAGCTTGATGTCAGCCGCGAAGCCGCCGGCGTCGCCCGCTTCACCTTCGAGGCGCTTTGCGCCCGCCCCCTCGGCCCGCTGGACTATCTCACCCTCGCCGCCACCTTCCACACCGTCATCCTCGAAGGCATACCGCTGCTCACGCCCGACCGGCGCAATGAAGCCGCCCGGTTCGTCAGCCTGATCGATGCCC
>DNFL01000136.1:443-1020 GCA_003486945.1 Hyphomonas sp.
GGTTCGTCAGCCTGATCGATGCCCTTTACGAAGCCCGCACTAAGCTCGTTGCCAGCGCCGACGCCGAGCCCGACCGCCTCTACACCGACGGCGACGGCGCCTTCGAATTCCAGCGCACGGCCAGCCGCCTCTTTGAAATGCGCTCCGCCAGCTACATGGCGGAAGAACGCCGCGAGGTGGACCCCTCCGGCTTCCGGGACTGAGCGCGCCTGCCAGCCCGGCCTTGCGCACCGGCACCACGCACCTACATCCGCTGCAGGATGGGCCACCCTGCCCTCACAGCTGCGTGACCCGCTTTTCATCAAACGCGGGGCCCTCTTCCACACGCCCGCCCCAATTCCTATTTATACTGAAGCGCAATGAGAGAATTGCGTGCGTCCGGGGACGACGCAGCCGCCATGCGGGGCTAGAAACCGGATGAGCTCTAGGATGGACGAGGCAGGTTGCCGCGCAGCGGAGCCGGCCTGGAATGGAGGACTGAAATGGCCAATGCGCCGACGAAAGCTGGGTCTGTTGCCCTGAGTCCGGAACAAGGACTTAGCCGGTATCTGAGCGAGATCCGCAAGTTCCCGATGCT
>DNFL01000136.1:1347-5110 GCA_003486945.1 Hyphomonas sp.
GTCACCTCGCACCTGCGCCTCGTGGCGAAGATCGCGATGGGTTACCGCGGCTACGGCTTGCCGATGGCCGAAGTCATTTCCGAAGGCAATGTCGGCCTGATGCAGGCGGTCAAGAAATTCGACCCCGACAAGGGTTTCCGCCTCGCCACCTACGCCATGTGGTGGATCCGCGCCGCGATCCAGGAATACATCCTGCGCTCGTGGAGCCTCGTGAAGCTCGGCACCACCGCCGCCCAGAAAAAACTATTCTTCAACCTGCGCCGCCTGAAGGGCGAGATGCAGGCCCTTGAAGAAGGCGACCTCAAACCCGAACAAGCCCGCCTGATCGCCGAAAAGCTCAACGTCACCGAAGACGAAGTCTACTCGATGAACGGACGGATGTCCGGCTCGGACGCTTCGCTCAACGTGCCGATGGGCACGGACGGTGACATGGAATGGCAGGACTGGCTCGCCGATGACGAGCCCGGCACCGCCGAGACCTTCGCCAACCGCCAGGAAATGGACGCCCGCATGGAGCTGCTCACGCAGGCCATGTCCGAACTGTCCGAGCGCGAGCAGCACATCCTTACCGAGCGCCGCCTGATCGACGAGCCGAAGACGCTGGAAGAACTGTCGGAACAATACGGCGTCAGCCGCGAGCGTATCCGCCAGATCGAAGTGCGCGCCTTCGAAAAGCTTCAGAAAACGATGAAGCGCCTCGCCAAGGAACAAGGTCTGCCGGTTGGCGCCTGACCGCGCAAACCTCGTCCACATCACAGACAGCCGCGACCCCAGGGTCGCGGCTTTTCTGTCGATCCGCGAGCGCGACCTTGCGGGCGCCCATGGCGGCCGCTTCATCGTGGAAGGCAAGGTCACGCTGGAAACCCTGCTGCGCCGCTCCCGCTTCGCGGTCGAAAGCCTGTTCCTCTGCGAAACGCGCCTTGTGCCGCTGGCAGACCTTCTCGCCCGCGTGCCGGACACCGTGCCCATCCATGTCGCCCCGCAGGGCGTGATGGATCAGGTCGCCGGCTTCCCGATGCACCGCGGCGTCCTCGCCTGCGGCCTGAAAGGCGCGCCGCTCGCCCCGAAGGATATTCTGCCTACGGACGGTCCCTCCACCGCCCTCCTCCTCGCCGGCCTCTCCAATCACGACAATGTCGGCGCCTCATTCCGCAACGCTGCCGCCTTCGCTGCCTCCGCTGTCCTGCTTGACGCGGCAAGCTGCGATCCGCTCTACCGCAAATCCATCCGCGTCTCCTCGGGCGCCTCGCTCTGGCTGCCCTTCGCCCATGGTGGCACCGGCACCTCGCTGATCGAAGCGGCGGAGGCCGCCGGCCACGAAGTCTGGGCGCTCACCCCGCACATCGATGCCGAGCCCCTGCCCTCGCTCAAGGTGCCCACACGCGTCGCGCTCCTCATGGGCGCCGAAGGCCCGGGCCTGCCCGCTGACCTGATCGCCCGCGCCCGCCCCGTGCGTATTCCAATGACGGACAATTTCGACAGCCTCAACGTCGCCACCGCTGCCGCCCTTGCCATGGGCCATATCTTCAACGCGCGGCGCTGAAAAGAAAACGCCCCCTCCTTGTCGGAGAGGGCGGCCGGGCATATGCGGTGTGGAGCGCCCGGGAAAATCTGATCAGAAAACCCGCGGCCGCTCGTTGCGTTCGATGTGCAGGCCGCACTCGGATTTATCTAGGCCGGCCCAACGACCAGCACGGGGGTTTTCCGGATCGTCCGCAGGCTGAGTGCAGGGCCAGCAGCCGATAGAGGGATAGCCCTGCGCCACCAGCGGATGGCGCGGCAGATTGCGCTGCGCCATGAACAGGTCGACATCGTCCTGCGTCCAGCCGGCGAGCGGGTTCACCTTGTAGCGGCCATCGGCAAATTCGAACACCGGCAGGTTCATCCTCGCGCCGCCATGGAAGCGCTTGCGCCCCGTGATCCAAGCCGAATAACCGCGCAGCGCGGGCTCCAGCGGGCGCACCTTGCGCAGCGCGCAGCAGGCGTCCGTGTCGGTCTTCCAGAGCATCGATTTCGGGTCCTCGGCGCGCCGCTCGGTCTCATCCGGACGGATGGTGCGCACGCCGGTCAGGCCGAGCCGGTCGATCAGCTCGTCGCGGTAATCGAGCGTCTGCGGGAAATGCATGCCGGTATCGATGAACACGACATCCAGCGACGGATCGACATCCGCAATCAGCGCCAGCATCACCGCGCTCTCGGCGCCGAAGCTGGAAACATAGGTCAGCTCACCCGGCCATTCGCGCACGATTGCGGCGCGCAGGATGGTCTGGGAGGAGGCCTGTCGCAGTTCGCCGTTGAGACGGGCGAGCCGGACCGACGGGTCGGTCGCGGGGGCTTCGATAAGGCTTTCGAAGGGCATACGCCTCAGGCTCCGTGTCGCTTGCGAAATGCGACCCGCGGACCGGATGCTGCGGGCTGGTAGGCCACAGTGAGTTCGGCGAGTGCTTCCGTCACTTCAGATACGGTGGCACGCCGGGTTTCGTAAGCATCGAAGCCTGAACGGTGCATATAGAATACCTGATCGCGCAGCACATGCCCGACCGCCCGGAGCTCCCCGGCATAGCCGAACCGCCGACGCAGAAGCTGGGCCTGGCTGTAGCCACGCCCGTCAGTGTATTTCGGGAAATCGACCTCGATCAGCTGCAGTTCCGGCAGGTAGGGCTCCAGCTCCGCCGGGTCATCCGCCGGGCCGAGGCGCACGCCGTCGGGCAGCGGGCCATTCTCCTGCCCCCGCTTCAGCGCCAGGAAGCGCGCGAGCGAGACCGACACTTTCCCGGTTTCCGGCAGCACCGCGCCGTCCGGCACGAAGGTCCAGTCATTGGCGATCTCGGCGCCGTGTTTAATCAGCGGCATAGAGCGCCTCCTGGAAAGGCTGGTGGCCGATACGCTCCAGCGCATCGATGAACTTCTCGTCCGGCGAGGTGCGCTGTGCGCGGTAATATTCGACCACGCGGTGAATGGCCCCTGGCACGTCCTCTGCGCGAAGGCCCGGCCCGACAATCTCACCGAGCGCGGCCTTCTCGTCCGCCCGCCCGCCGAGCAGGATCTGGTAGAATTCCTCGCCCTTTTTGTCGACGCCGAGGATGCCGATATGGCCGACATGGTGGTGGCCGCAGGCATTGATGCAGCCGGAGACGTTGATGTGCAGCTTGCCGATATCCTCCTCATAGGCGGGGTCGGCGAACACGGCCTGAACAGCCTGCGCGACGGGTATCGAGCGGGCATTGGCAAGGTTGCAGAAGTCGAGACCGGGGCAGACGATCATGTCAGTGATCCGGCTCTCATTTGCTGCGCCGAGACCGGCGGCATCAAGCGCCTTGTAAAGCTCAGGCACATCATCAAGCGCGACATGCGGCAGGATGAGATTCTGCGCATGGCTGACGCGGATATCGCCGTGGCCTAACTGTTCGGCGAGGTCGGCGACAAGTTCCATCTGCGTGTCCGTCGCGTCGCCGGGCGCGATACCCTGCGGCTTCAGGCTGACGGTGACGGAGGTATAGCCCGCCGCCTTGTGCGGATGCAGGTTCACCCGCGCCCAGCGCGCAAAGGCGGGATCAGCCACTTTCGCGGATTCGAAATGCTTCGAGACGGCAAGCTTCGCGGCAAGCGCCGGCGGCGTGAAATAGGAATGGATGCGGTCAATTTCGGCCCGCGGAAGATCGATCTTCTCTCCCTCGCGCTGCGCCGCAAACTCCTCCTCGACCTGACGGATATACTCCGCCTCGCCAAGCTCGGTGACGAGGATCTTGATGCGCGCCTTGTA
>DNFL01000136.1:5348-5611 GCA_003486945.1 Hyphomonas sp.
TGATGCGCGCCTTGTATTTGTTGTCGCGCCGGCCATAGCGATTGTAGACGCGCATGCTCGCTTCGAGATAGTCGAGGATCTGGCGCTCCGGCACGAAGGCGTTGACCAGCGTGGCGATCACCGGCGTGCGCCCCTGCCCGCCGCCGACCCATACTTCGAAGCCGACCTCGCCATTGCGCTCACGGATATGCAGGCCGACATCATGCACGCGGATCGCGGCGCGGTCGTGCTCTGCCGCCGTCACGGCGATCTTGAACTTGCGC
>DNFL01000073.1 GCA_003486945.1 Hyphomonas sp.
CCCAGCATGACGACCAGCACATAGCCGAGCGGATGGAAGTGCGTGAACGTCGCCGGCATCTGCACCCACAGGCGCTGGATATTGTCGGGCGAGAGCAGGCTCGCCGCCGTGATGACGACGGGGGATCCATCCTCATTCACCTGCGTCGGGTGCACCGCCGAAACGCCTAGAACCGCGCAGGCGACTGAGATCGCCATCAGGCCCAGGATCAGGTAGAAAAACAGGAAGACCGGATCGGGCAATTTGTTGCCCACACGCTCCACAACCCCGAGAAACCCTTTCTGCGTTGCCGCAGTCGGTGCATCCGTCATTCGCCGCCTCCAGTCTTTCCGGGGCAGACCTGACCCAAGGACGCCCCCAAAGGCAAGACTTTTGTGACACCCGGCATCGATCCGAAACCCGTTGTAGTCCAAGCCCCTCACGCAACACTTCCGCCCCTCCCAGCCCCTTCTGCCGCTCATCCCGGCGAAAGCCGGGACCTAGAAAAGCCAGGTAGATCAACGTGTTCTCTGGCTCCCATCCTCCACCAAACCCACAAACCAAGGAACTCCACAGCTTCCGAATCCTGCTGGGTCCGCGCCGGGTGTCGTCTCTCCCCATCCCCGCTGCAGGGACCGGAACCAGTACCGTTTGGTTTTCAGTGGGGAGCTCCCGGAAGTAGGGAGGGTGCGGAGGTAACGGCCTGCGGCCTCTCTAGGGACGTTGATCCAGGCGAGCCGGTGAAAAGCCGATAGAGAATCCCGACTGGCCCGACCCGTGTGGCAACACACGAGGCCGCGTAAGTGGCAGTAAGCGGTCAAGACCTGGCAGCGCCGAAGTCATCCCGAGAACTGCCCGAAACGCCGGGGGCGGTGCGGCGGACGTGTGGCGTCCAACCCACAACACCACTTTCTTTCCCGGACGCCCCGCGGTGACCGCCGCACCCGGTCCCGTTGTTCAGGGGCTCCACATGATCCGCACCCGGACGGCTCAGCCGATCCGGTACACGCCGCTGCCCGCTACTCCAGCGCGCCCAGCAGCAGCTCCATCGCTTCCCTCGCGAACAGCCGCATATTCTCCGCCCGGTCCGACAGCCCGGTCTCCAATGTCCGCGACACCAGGAAACCGCCCGGCCCGGCAACCGCCACACAGGTATGCCCCGCCGCGTCGCCATAGGCGTTCCCTGTTGGCCCCGATGCACCCGTTTCGCAAAGCCCCCAATGCGCGTCCAGCCGCTCGCGGATCACGCCGGCAAGCAGTTGCGCGTAAGGCTCGGTCGAAGATCGCCGCTCCCCAAGGTCAGCCCGGCCAAGTCCGAGCAGGCCCCGGAAGGCCTGGCGCGTATAGATCACCCCGCCGCCCCGGTACCAGACCGAGGCGCCGGGCGCAGCAAGGATCGCCGCCGAGATCAGTCCGCCTGCGGAGGATTCCGAGACGCCCACCGTCTCGCCTCTCTCCTTCAGGAGCCGGCCAATCTCGGCGCCAAGTGGCAACAGCGTCTCCACGCCTCAGTCCTTGCCGCCGATCCATTCGAATTCCTTCTCCTCCCACCAGGGAAAGAAGTTCGGCATGCCATCGGACACTTTTACCGGGTAGGTCGGCGTGCGTTTTTCGAGGAAGCTCATCACGCCCTCCTTCGCATCAAGCGTCTTGCCGCGCGAATAGATGGCCGCGGAATCGACGATATGCGCCTCCATCGGATGTGAAGCGCCCAGCATACGCCACATCATCTGCCGTGTCAGCGCATTGGAAACCGGCGCTGTATTGTCGGCAATCTCCTTCGCCAGCGCGCGGGCCACTGTCATAAGCTCCGCCTGCGGAACAACCTTGCTGACGAGACCGCCAGTGAGGGCCTCCGATGCCGGGAACACACGGCCAGTATAGCACCATTCCAGCGCCTGCTGGATGCCGACAAGGCGCGGCAGGAACCAGCTCGAGGCCGCTTCCGGATTTATGCCCCGGCGGTTGAACACAAAGCCGAAGCGCGCATTGTCGGAGGCAATGCGGATGTCCATCGGCAGCTGCATCGTCACACCGATGCCAACTGCCGCGCCATTGATTGCGCCAATCACCGGCTTCAGGCTCTCGAAGATGCGCAGCGTCACCCGCCCGCCGCCATCACGCTGGATGTCGATCTGCTCACTGCGGCCCTTCTCGCCGGTCGACGCGCGCGCGTCATAGTCGAACGTCTTGGCGCCTGCCGAAAGGTCTGCCCCGGCACAAAAAGCGCGGTCACCGTGCCCGGTGACGATGACAACCTTCACGCCGTCATCCTTGTCGGTGATGTCGAAGGCCTCGATCATCTCGTACATCATGGTGCCGGTGAAGGCGTTCATCTTGTCCGGGCGGTGGAGGGTCAGCGTCGCGATGCCGTCCTCGATGTCGAGAATGATTTCCTTGAATTCCTTGGGCCGGGCCATGGTCGGATCCTCCTTGATATGCCTGACCCGAGAAGGTGCCCCTTCCCCGACGTCCGTCAAGCGTTGCCGGGGCGGCATGGCCAGAGTGAGGGGCGGGGGTGACGGACGCGTCATTATTCGCTAGCGCTGGCGCATGGAGTTCACCTCGTTCCCCGATGTCACTGCGCTCGCCGCGCCGTTTTTCGTCGCCTCGGTCGCCTTGGAATGGTGGGCCGTGAAAACCGGCCGCGCCCATGGCCGCTACGAAACCAAGGATGCCCTCGCGTCCATGTCGATGGGCATCGGCAATGTCATCGTCAACACAGCAACCGGCGCGATTGCCCTCTGGATGATGATGCTCGCCTGGCCCTACAGGATCGCCACCGTCCCGCTGACCTGGTGGACCTTCGCCCTCGGCTTCCTGCTCTATGATCTCGTTTATTACTGGAAACACCGCTTCGCGCACCGCATGCGCTGGTTCTGGATGGAACATGTCACGCACCATTCCTCCGAGCATTACAACCTGACCACCGCCCTGCGCCAACCCTGGTTCGGCCCGTTCACGGGGCTCATCCTGCTCGGCCTGCCGATGGTCTGGATCGGATTCCATCCTTACGTCATTGCCTTGATCGGCGGGCTGAACCTGATCTACCAGTTCTGGATTCACACCGAGGCGGTCAATCGGATGCCGCGTTGGTTCGAGGCGGTGATGAACACGCCCTCCCATCACCGCGTCCACCACGCCACCAATGCCCGCTATCTTGATGCGAACTATGCCGGCGTGTTCATCATCTGGGACAAGATGTTCGGCAGCTTCGTGCCGGAACTGGACCGCGACAAACCCGTCTACGGAATCGTTAAACCCGTCGGCAC
>DNFL01000106.1 GCA_003486945.1 Hyphomonas sp.
TCCGGCGGGCAGCGGCAGCGGGTCTGCATTGCCCGGGCCCTGGCCGCGGACCCTCAAGTGCTGGTCTGTGACGAACCGGTCAGCTCACTTGACGTTTCGATCCGGGCGCAGATCATGAACCTGTTCCTGAAGCTGCGCGACGATCTGGGCATGGCCTGCCTGCTGATCGCCCATGATCTGGCGGTAGTGCGACTGGCGGCGCAGCGGGTCTATGTGATGTATCTGGGCAAGATCATGGAACAGGGGCCCAGCGGTGCGCTCTACGCTCAGCCCGGCCATCCTTATACCCAGGCGCTGCTCAGCGCCGTGCCGATGACCGATCCGCGGCGCGAACAGGCCCGGCCCCGTATCCTGCTGAAAGGTGACGTGCCAAGCCCGATCAACCCGCCCTCCGGCTGCCGCTTCCGCACCCGCTGCCCGTCAGCCCAGCCCCTGTGCGAAACGGTGCCACCCGCAACCGAAACCGCGCCGGGCCACCTGGCACATTGTCATTTCGCCGGAGTTCAGGCCCTGCAGCCCGTCGAGCAATGAGGCAATGCGTGTCTCTGGGCATTCAGCGTTGGCAGGACATCGGCTTGGCCAGCGTTGGGTGTCCAGGTCGTCCATTTGTTGACCCGTCGTGGGGGAACGCAAAAAGCTGCCCGTTGGGGCGGCCGCTAACGTCTTGAGAACGTTGTATAAAACTGGTTGCGGGGGCAGGATTTGAACCTGCGGCCTTCAGGTTATGAGTCGTGCCGAACGAACCATGAACAATTGCGCTGGATCGCGATTTGTTGCGCGGTTTCCGTCAGTTGCGAGCCCGGCCAACCGGAGCGGCCTGCGCGCGGATTCTCGGGATTGCGCAGCGGTTTTCACCCTCGTGCTTCCACCATGCTTCCAATGGATGGCGGAATGATTTTCCGGTAGCACGGCAATCATCCGCCCATCCGTGACCAGAAGCCGGTCTTCTTGCCATGCTCCGCCTTCAGGCGCGCGGCATAGGCAGGGTGCGGCTCGACCGGTCCGAAGTCCTCGATCCGTCCGGCCAGGTCGGCACAGGTTGCCAAGTGCTGGGCAGCATAGCCATAGCGCTTCTGCCTCCCTTGGATCAGGGTGAAATCGATCATCGCCCGCAGCGCCACCGTCGCGGCCAGCGGATGCTTCTCGGCCAATGTCTCGGCCGCCGGGGCCAGGAATTCGTAGTGATCGCCATCGACCTCGTCCTCCCGGTCGATCAGCAATCGCGCGGCATGGGCAAGCGATGGCCAGTTCAGAAAGAAAGCGAGGGCTGCAAGCAGGTCGGGATGGGCGGCAGCATGCGCCATCGCACGCTCCTCGGCCTCGATATCGTCGAAATCCGGCAGACGCTTCAGATAGGCCCGCAGGTGCTCCCCCGACAGGTCGCGCTCGAAGCACGCCCAGCGGAACGCCTGCGCCTCGCCCTTCCGATCAAGCGCCTCAAGCACGGCAAGACGGGCGTCCTGCCACTCGGGCGGGATCCAGCCCGCCTCTTTCACCTCGGCACGATCGATGAAGCCAAGCGCGTCCCCTGCCCTGCCCGCCGCCAGCAAGCGCTGTGCGATCTCGGCCGCGATCTTGGGCACCTTGCGGGTCTTTGGGTCGTACTGGGCGATGAAGCCATCGACGTCGCCCTGCACGTCGGCAATGTCCTTCAGCGCCATCTCGACCGTGCTTTGCCGCGCGCGTTCCTCCATCTCGTGCGCATAGCGGGTGCCGCCGCTGCCCCAGCCGACGGCCTGCCATTCGCTCTTCGGCGGCACCGGCACGGGAGTCCGCCCAAGCTCCTCGACTAGCGCCTTCAGATGCGCGACGCCATCGGGGCCCAGCGCCGGGGCGATGAGGGCGATCAATCTGTCATACTGACCAACGCCGTTGTCCTGCAGCGCATCGAGAACCTGCCGCGCCAGCGCCTCGGGCGCCGCATTCGCCGCCTTGGCCACCTCGCCCAGATCGGCACTGGCCTGATGGAAGATGTCAATGACGGTGCCGCTACTGTCGTCGCAGCGTTCGAACACGGGCGTGGCCAACCCCATGAACCGCCACAGGAGCGCCAGCGCCTCACCAGGATCATGTGGGGCGATCTGTTCCATGATGGCGCTACGCTGGGTGTGGAGGTCCTTCACCAGCAGCTTGCGGTTCTGCCAGTTCACGAAGGTCCGCGCCTTTGCGATGCTGGTCAGCCGCTTCGTGATCTCCCGCGCCGCCTCCCTCGGCCCTTCCGCTCCGGCCAAGGCAAGGCGCAACTTGCGCTTTGCAGCAGCATCGCCGGTGCTGATCTCGATCAGCAGCTGCGCCAGGCGTTCTGCGCCCAGCGCCTCCAGGTTCTTTGCATTGAGGGTGGATTTCGACGCCATCGGGATTCGGTTTCTTTTCGCAGACCTTAGCAGCGCGGTCGAAAGACCGGAACATGCGTTCTGATTCGCGGCGACCAGAGTTTCCGCCCACAACTGCGAAATGGCCCTTACGCAAGCTTACGCGGATTTTCCTTTTTCCACGCAATATCAATGTGTTCGTTGACTATCCATCCGCATTGCGCACTGTGGACGCCAGACAAACCGGAAGTCACTTTCATGCCCAAACTCACAAAGCGCATCGTCGACGCCGCAGAAGCCCAAGCCGCCGAATACTTCCTCTGGGACAACGACATCCCAGGCTTCGGACTTCGGGTGCTGCCAAGCGGGCGCAAAGGCTACGTCGTGCAGTATCGCGCCGGACGCCGGTCGAGGCGGATCAGCCTCGGGCCCACCACCGTGCTGACCTGCGAACAGGCGCGCACCCGCGCCATCACCATCGTGGCCGCTGCACGCAACGGGCAGGACCCTGCCGCGGAACGCGACGCCGGTCGCAAGGCCATCACCATCAAGGAACTGGCCGAGCGGTTCGACAAGGAACACATCGCCATCCGTGTGAAGGCCAGCACGGGAAAGGAGTATCGCCGGAACCTGCAGCGCTTCATCCTTCCCGCGCTTGGGCAATTGACGGTCACGGGGATCACGCGGGCGGATGTCGCCAAGTTCCACCACGACCTGCGCCACATCCCCTATCAGGCCAACCGCTGCCTCGAGGTGATCTCGAAGATGTTCAGCTTGTCCGAGGTGTGGGGCCTGCGTCCGGATGGGACCAACCCGCGCAAGCAAATCCGGAAATACCCCGAGGAGAAACGCGAACGGTTTCTGAGCGCGGCCGAGCTGCGCCGGATCGGCGAAGTGCTGCGCGAGATGGAGGCAGAAGGGGTGGAGCTACCCTCGGCCATCCTTGCTGCGCGTCTGCTGATCCTGACCGGATGCCGTCTGAACGAGATCATGTCCTTGAAGTGGTCCTACGTCGATCTCGACGTCCCTGCCCTGCGCCTGCCGGATTCCAAGACTGGGGCGAAGGTCGTCCACGTTGGTCAGCCAGTGGCGGACCTGCTGCGGGACGCCCAGCGCATCGACGGCAACCCATGGGTGATCACCGGCACTCTACCCGGCAAGCCGCTGAGCGATCTGCAACCATTCTGGCAGCGCGTCCGTGCCCGAGCCGGGGTCAAGGACGTCCGTATCCATGACCTGCGTCATACCTTCGCGTCCACGGCCGTGGCGTCGGGTCAAGGACTGCCGATGATCGGCAAGCTCCTCGGCCATACCCAGGTCCAGACCACGGCGCGATACGCGCATCTCGCGGCGGAACCCGTGCGGATGGCTGCAGACGCCGTCGCGCAGAACCTGCGGAAATCCTTGGGATAATTGCGCGCCAACCCTTCCCTTTTCGATTGATCCCCAAGCATCGCGCGGCTACGGTCGCAGAAAGCCCAGAAATTGGGCGCGCATAATTTCCATGCGCATCGACCGATAACGGGAGAGCGTGGTGAGCAACGACAGTTCGGAGCTTCGTTGGGGGGTCGAGCAGAGGCTCGAGTTCATCGAGTTCCGCCTGTTCTGGGAGGGACATGTGAACCGCAGCGATGTGATGGAGCAGTTCGGGCTGTCGGTGAACCAGGCGTCGTCCGACCTGAGCCGCTACATCGGCCTCGCCCCTCACAACATGGACTACGATCGCAGCCTGCGGACCTATGTACGCCAGCCGGGCTTCAAGCCGGTGTTCGACAAGCTGGATGCCGGTCGATACCTGGCGCAACTGCGGTCGGTCGCCGACGGCATCCTCGATCACGACGATTGCTGGATCGCGGGACTGCCTACCTACGACTCCGCCCCTACCCCAGCGCGTGGGGTCGATCCCGCAACCCTTCGATCCGTGGTCGACGCAATCCGCCAATCTGAGGCGATCGAGGTGCAGTATCAGTCCCTGTCCAATCCGGAGCCCCGGTGGCGCTGGATCGCGCCGCATGCCATCGCGTTCGACGGTTTCCGCTGGCACGCCCGGGCGTTCTGCTTCGGCGACCAGGTGTTCAAGGACTTCCTGCTGTCCCGGATCCTCGACATCCGCGGATCGCGCACGGCCGACGTTCTGGGCGACAACGATCAGGACTGGCACACCTTCGTAACGCTGGAAATAGGCCCCCACCCTGCTCTTTCCGACACGCAGGCCAAGGTGATCGCGCTCGACTACGGCATGA
>DNFL01000111.1 GCA_003486945.1 Hyphomonas sp.
TGCGGACCTGGGGCCGGATCGGAACGCAAGGTCGGACAAGCATCGAGACCCTCCCCACGTTGGAAGACGCGGAGAATGCGGCATCTCGAGCCCTCCGCCAGAAGATGCGGCGGGGCTATCGGCCGTCCGGCCAGTTGCCGCAGCCATACCTTGCGGTGTGAGATCGGTCAGGCCTTCCGTTGAAGCCTGCCTTCCAACACGGCACCGGCCTCAATGGCGATCCGCTCATGGATGACGTCGGCCTGCACGACCGCACTCGGCGCGAGCTGAACGTTTCGCGACGAGATCATACCAGAGACAGCCCCAAGCACGACGAGGTCGTGGGTGGCGACGGAACCTTCAACGCGACCTGAACCAGCCACGCTGATCTCCGGCGCTCGCAGTGAGCCAACGACATTGCCTTGGATCTCGATCGGTCCAGTGGAGGTGGCATCGCCTTCGACAATAAGGTCCTGCGCGAAGATGCTGCGGCGAGCGTTCGGACTTACCGGGTCCGGCCATCGGTCTAGATCGCCATGTGGGGTCTTCATCTTGGTGCCGCCTCAGCTCAACTTCGTGCCGCACGACAGGACCAGAATCGAAACGAAAGGACAACACGCGACGCTGTGATCGCCGAAGAAGGGCGGCAGCCTTCCGCATTGTACAACTCATCCGGCCAGGGTCATCGCCGGTCGTTCCTCATGAGCCATAGAGCCTGCGCCAATCGCTCATGAGGGTGCGTCAGGCTGTTGGTTGGTGTTGTCCACGATGAAAACGAAGGGCTAGGGTATTCCGGTGAACTTGCAGCGAGGGTGGTGATGATGGAACGCGAAGAGAGCAATAGCTTGACTGATCTCACTTCTAACTTCAGGCATGAGCAGTTCGAAGGCGAGATGAAGCTGCGCCTCGCCGTTCCCTTTGATGCCTGGGGGCCCATCGGCAGGGGAGGGTCTATTACGACCGAAGCGCGCGCTCATCTGGGCCGCCTTGCCGAAACCGGCAACGGAGACATGGCTTGATACACTCGGGTCCGGCGTATGAGTCGACCGACATCATGTCCGGATCCCATGCGCGACCTGTGGTTCCGCCGCTAATCGGGTGTAATTGGGTCAAGAAATGGGTTGCGGAAAATGGGTGTTATTGGGTATTTAAATGGGTATGATCCAAATCCATACGCTCCGCATCACCCCGAACTTTCTTTCGATCATCGCCGAAATCGACGAGTTCAAGGGCGCATGGCGCGCGCTCGGAAGTCTCGCCCCCGAGCGGCTGTCCGCCTTGCGCCGCGTCGCTACGATCGAAAGCATCGGCTCTTCGACCCGCATTGAAGGAAGCCGACTCTCAGATCAGGAGGTCCAGCGTCTTCTCTCCAACCTCGACATCCAGACCTTCTCGACCCGAGACGAAGAGGAGGTCGCTGGCTACGCCCAGGTCATGGATGCGGTCTTCGCCTCGTGGCGCGACATGGACGTGACCGAAAACCATATCCGCCAATTACACCGGGACCTTCTGCGGCACAGCGGCAAGGATCAGCGCCACAGGGGAGCCTGGAAGACCGCGCCAAACTCGATCGCGGCTTTCGACGAGACAGGGCGGCAGATTGGCGTCGTGTTCGAGACCGCCACCCCCTTCGACACCCCCGGCCGCATGGTTGAACTGATCGACTGGTACAACACCGCCACCCGGGACCGTGAACTGCATCCGCTGCTGCTGATCGGAGTCTTCGTCGTGGTCTTCCTCGAGATCCATCCGTTCCAGGACGGCAACGGACGTCTCAGTCGGATCCTTACGACCCTCCTGCTTCTGCGCGCAGGCTATGCCTATGTACCGTACTCCTCCCTCGAAAGCGTGATCGAGCAAAGCAAGGAGGCCTACTATCTGGCCCTTCGACAGACCCAGGGAACGATCAGGTCTGACAGTCCGGACTGGGAACCTTGGCTCGGCTTCTTCCTGTCCGCGCTGCAGCGCCAGATGCATCGTCTGCGCGTAAAGATTGAGCGTGAACGACTTTTGATGGGTAGCCTCCCGGAAGTTTCGGCGCAACTCTTAGACCTCGTGCGAGACCACGGTCGCTTGACCATCGGCGACGCCGAGCGCCTGTCCGGCCAGAATCGCAACACACTGAAGCAGCACTTCCGCGCGCTGGTGGCAGATGGCCACCTGAGACTGAACGGAGCCGGGAGGGGGGCTTGGTATTCGCTCCGATAATTTTGATTATGCAACTTCTCGAAGATTGGTCTAGCCGCCCGTAGAGATGGGTAACTAAAGGATATCTAATCCCTTCGATCGGCCGAGATTCTACCCCACAACAGTCTGAAAATCTCAGCTTGGTAGCGGGCATCCTGCAATGCGTCGTGGGTGCCCATAAGTGTAGGCTTAAGAGTTTCTGCCATCTTGCTGGACCGCGTGTCGCGCCAAGAGCAGCCTGTTGCGCCCATGTAGAGTGCCTTGATGTCAAGAGCGGTAAAGCCGAACGGATTTTCGCCTATAAATCTATGGAAGTAGTAGTTCACGAAAGACCAATCGAACGGCGCATTGAGCCCAACAAACACGAGCGTTTCGCCCGGATCAGCCAATGTCGCCAGCCAGTCCGAGAAAGCCTTCATCGCTGCTGTGGGAGCTACCCCCCGCCGACTAAGGTCTTCCATGGAAAGCCCAGTAACCTCCAGCGCCTTCGCGTCGACCTTGTCGTTAATTGGTTTAACCTCCACGGTGAACCCGTTGCCCGGATCAAATGCGGCGCAGGCACCGATCGACAGCAGGCTATACTCGCCGGGAACTGGGCCTGACGTCTCGACATCGACCGAGACGAATACTTCGCGAGCGTTAGTCATGAGATCAATGGCTCCGTGGGCACGAGCGTTGGGCGATTGCGGATCGCCAGCCAGTGTTCTTTGAACGCGCGCCGCCGTTCGACGGCGCTGCCGTTCGCCTTCCAATGATGACCAGCGAATGTAGTTATATCGAACGGCATGAAAGCTCCCTCTCGCGCCGTGACCATTGTGGGCAGGCCGCGGCCGAAGGCATAGCCGAGCTCCAGAAAGCAGTTCGGCCGCGCGCCGGTGATATCGGCCAAGACCACGCTACTGCGATGCAGCTTGGCGAAGATCTCCTGATCGATCCGCGCATGGTCGTAGGCCTGTCTGCCGTCGATGACGATCAGGCGATAGCCGAGTTCGTCTTCGAGCACGGGCTTGGCTACGACATCGAAAAAGTCCTGGACGCTCGCATAGTCCGCGTGGTCGGGATTAAGCAGGCGCACAGCAAAGGCCTTGGGTCGTTCCAGTGCCTCCAGCAGGTCGATCAGGGCAGCGACGCGATCGGCGTTGCCCTGCCGTTTCGGAAAGCTTATGCGGTTGATCCAGTCATGCGCGTCGCCGTCATCGGCGATCTGGAACAGACGGCGAGTTTGCGCGCTCGATAGACCAAAAGCATAAAGTCGGCGCGAACCCTTGCTTTCTGGGCAGAGGGGGAGGTTCAACGGGACGATCGGCTTGCCAGCGTCGTGATAGAGGTTAGCCAGATAGAGAACCCCTTCATCGCCACCCAAGGTTATGAGAACGTCTCCGAAGCGGGCTTGAGCCTCCATGCGCTTGCTGTTCATATTCCAATGTGCGGCGCTCTCGATCTTGACCAACTGCGAGGCGCGCAACTCGTCCCACAAGTCGAGATAGGTCTCCGGGATCTGCTCTTCGGTCTTGTGGTGCTGCACAGCGACCACAAACGGTCCTGGCGCAGTTGGCGGGCGAAGCGCGAGACTGTCCCGGATGGTCTTCCAGACCAGCCAGTCGAAACAGACCGGCAATCCGTCCACCTTTCGCGGCGGTTCGGCATCGAGTGGTATGACGAAGTTCGCGCCGCGCTTCACGAGTTCCTTGACTAGCAGCGCGACCAATTCACGAGCCGCTTCGACGTCAGCGGTCGGGGCGATAGCGAGATCATTGATCACGCTGCCAGAGATATGGATGCGGCGTCCGAACAGGGGAGATCGGGCCATTACTTATCCTCCATGACTGGAGACGCGTGAAGGGTGGACGCGACCGAGGTCAGGTCTGCGAAGCTCAAGGCGCGGTCGGGATAGGCCTTCGCGAGTGCAGCAGGATAAAGCCGGGTTCGAATATCCGAGTATGTCCATGAAGGATGACGATCCCGCGCGCCGGTCAGCTGCGTCAACTCGGCAAGCTGCGGCTGCGAGAGCCCGAGACCAGCAAGATCCATGTTGAAGAGCTGCTGGCGCTCAGCATCGCTGGGGCGGGCGAAAGTCTCAACGATCGCGGCACGCCGGCGTAGGGCGGGATCGAGAACAGACAGGCGGTTGGTGCAAAGGATCACGACAATTCGTCCGCCATATTGCCTCAGATCATCAATACCTTGGATCAGAGTATTCACCGCCACCTTGTCCTCATGATGGCTATGATCCTGCGCGCGGGACGCAGCGAGGCTATCGCCTTCGTCGATAATCAGGATCGCCCGCCGGGTCTTGCCGACCGACTGCGTTACTTTGCGGAAAGCCTCGGCAATCAGGGTGCCCATTTCGCCAACCATGCCGTTGCCGCGCACCCGGTTCGACAGCTTGAACAACATCGAATCCGAACTGCGCGCCTCGGCCACTAGGCGGTTTGCGATGCATTCCGCCATCGCAGTCTTGCCGGTTCCTACATCTCCGTGGAAGATCACCAGCGGATACTGCTCCGCGACCAGATCACACAGCCCGAGCTTGCCGCCGTGGTGTTTCCTGTTCCACTCGCCAAGCGAGCCTACATTCAGTAACAGGCGAAGCTGGTCGTGAACGCGAGCGTAGCGTTGATCGAAGCCAAGCAAGGTCTTTTCGCGCACGGCCAAGTTATCGCTCGGAAGCGCAATCTCATTATCAAAGATGTTTGGCTGGCTCATGCCGCCCAATCCTTCCGTTGCATTCCATAGGTGCTGCTGACGTAGTTGCGACTGCCGGAGGAATTCAGGCTTGAATGGCTGGTGTCGTCGTATGACGTAGTCCAGCCGATCTTTAGCTTGCCACGCATCGCCTCCCTGGCTGCGGTCGTGTACGCAGCGGTATAACTGATCACAATTCGCAGGTTTGCGCCCGCTACGCGCGGCCAGAGGACGCCGCCAGGACGGCTGGTGGTCAGCGTCCCCGCGTCGGTATCGACATCAAATCGTACCGCCTTCAATTCGGCGCCATATTGCTGCAGCGTGAGGTCCACCCATTGTTGATTTCCACCCAGAACTGAGCCGGATCGGCGCGTAATTTCCACTGAGAAGTGAGCCATGTGAACCTTTCCCCAAAGCGGTGAGCGGCGGGGGTAACGGGAGTGATCCACATGGGACTTTTGAACATCATCCGACGCATGCACTTTCGGCAGAAGCTGTCGGTCCGCGAGATCGCGCGGCGCACCGGCCTGTCGCGCAACACGATTACCAAGCACCTGGCGGGGGGCACGATCGAGCCGAAGTTCGCCACGCCGGACCGGCCGAGCAAGCTTGATCCTTTCGCCGAGAAGCTGGCCGGCTGGCTGAAGACAGAAGCCGGCAAGTCGCGCAAGCAGCGGCGGACGCTGAAGCAGATGCATGCCGATCTCGTCAAGCTTGGCTTCACCGGCTCCTACGGCCGGGTTGCAGCGTTTGCGCGGCAATGGCGGACAGATCGCCAGCGCGAACAGCAGACCACGGGACGCGGCACCTTTGTTCCGCTGTCCTTTCGACCGGGCGAAGCGTTCCAGTTCGACTGGAGCGAAGACTACGGGCATCTGGCCGACGATCGCACCAAGCTTCAGATGGCCCACATCAAGCTGTCCCACAGCCGGGCCTTCCTGTTGCGCGCCTACCCGCTCCAGACCCACGAGATGCTGTTCGATGCCCACTGGCATGGCTTCCGTGTGTTCGGCGGCGTGCCCGAGCGCGGCATATACGATAACATGCGCACGGCGGTGGACCGGGTCGGCCGAGGCAAGGAGCGGCAGGTCAACCTCCGCTTTCTGGCCATGACGAACCACTATGTCTTCGAACCGGAGTTCTGCAATCCTGCCGCAGGCTGGGAGAAGGGACAGGTCGAGAAGAACGTTCAGGACTCCCGCCGCCAGATCCTGCAGAAGATGCCGGGCTTTCCCGATCTTGACATGATGAATGCCTGGCTGCAGCAGCGTTGCCTGGAGGTGTGGCAGGAGACCCCGCACGGCACGCTGCCCGGCACGATCCATGACGTCTGGGCTGCGGAGCGGGCCGCACTGATGCCGTTGCCGCCCGCCTTTGACGGCTTCATCGAGCTGAGCAAGCGCGTCTCGCCCACCTGCCTGATCAGCTTCGAGCGCAATCGCTACAGCGTGCCGTCGTCCTTTGCCAATCGCCCCGTCAGCCTGCGGATCTACCCGGACCGGCTGGTTGTCGCGGCCGAGGGCAACATCCTGTGCGAGCATGGTCGCGTGTTCCAGCGCAATCACCAGGTGCCGCCGCGGACGATCTACGACTGGCGGCATTATCTTGCTGTTCTTCAGCGCAAGCCCGGTGCCTTGCGCAATGGCGCGCCCTTTGCCGAGTTCCCGCCTGCCTTCCGGCAACTGCAGGAGCAGATGCTCCGCAAACCCGGCGGAGACCGCGAGATGGTCGACATTCTCGCCCTGGTTCTTCAGCACGACGAACAGGCCGTGCTGACCGCGGTGGAGTTGGCCCTGGCCGAGGGCGTGGCAACCAAGACCCATGTGCTGAACCTGTTGCACCGGCTGGTCGACGGCAAGCTCATTGGCGGGCCGCCGCTCGATACCCCGCAGGCTCTGGTTCTCCATCGCGAGCCCAAGGCCAATGTCGAGCGCTATGACGGCCTGCGCACCCCCGTTGCAGGAGGCCGTCATGCGTCATGATCCTGCCAGTGGCGCCATCGTCATCATGCTCCGCAGCCTGAAGATGCATGGCATGGCACAAGCCGTGACGGACCTGATCGAACAGGCTGCGCCGGCTTTCGAAGCGGCCGTGCCGATCCTGTCCCAACTGCTGAAAGCCGAGATGGCCGAGCGCGAGGTCCGCTCCATCGCCTACCATATGAAAGCGGCGCGCTTCCCGGCCTACAAGGACCTCTCGGGCTTCGACTTCTCGACCAGCGAGATCAACGAAGCCACGGTGCGACAACTGCATCGTTGCGAGTTCATGGACGGAGCACAGAACGTGGTCCTGATCGGCGGACCGGGCACCGGCAAGACCCATGTGGCGACCGCCCTTGGCATCCAGGCCATCGAGCATCACCGCCGCAAGGTCCGCTTCTTCTCCACCATCGAACTGGTCAATGCCCTCGAACAGGAAAAAGCCAAGGGAAAAGCCGGGCAACTTGCCGAAAGCCTGACCCGCCTTGATCTCGTGATCCTGGATGAACTGGGCTATCTACCGTTCAGCGCCTCGGGCGGGGCGCTGCTCTTCCATCTGCTGAGCAAGCTTTACGAACGCACCAGCGTCGTCATCACCACGAACCTCAGCTTCAGCGAATGGGCCACGGTCTTCGGCGATGCCAAGATGACCACCGCGCTCCTCGACCGCCTCACCCACCGCTGCCACATCCTGGAGACCGGAAACGACAGCTTCCGCTTCAAAGCCAGTTCAGCCGCCGCAACGCGCCAAAAGAAGGAGAACAATCACGCCTTGACCACTGAATGACCGGAAATCCATAGTCAGAGGTGGCTCACTTCTCGATGGAAATGCCGGCTCAGTTCTGGGTGGAAATCAACAGTCCACCCATGCAAGATAGCCCGCCTTAGCGAGCATTTCGATATCGTGCGCATAGTCGGCGGCCTGCTGTGGCGTCCATGCGCCGGTGCTATCGGCGATCATAGCGATATCGGCCCTGACACGCCGCACGACGTTTTCGATATCAGTCGTTGTGTAGGTAGCCGAAGCGGTTCTCGTCTGGCTCATTTCAGTCCTCCACCTTGAAGCCCGGCCCAAAGACCTCTTTCCAGACCGCATCGTCGTTCTCGACCGATGCAAAGTTCACCGTCTCCCATGCCTCCTGTGCCGCCGTAACAATCTCCTGCCGTTCAGCTTCGGAAATCCGGCTGGTGACGTTATTGAAGCTGTAAACCGGATCAAGGATCACGACGGGGTCTGAGAACGAGCCGAGCGGAAGCGTGTTCTCGGGGAAGCTGATCTGATCTTTGAGGCCGGATTGAGCGATGTAGAGTAGGAAGTTGCGGAAACGCTGTTCGATGCTGCCTTCCTTGCCTTGGGTAGCGAGTACATGCGCCATGATCAGCTCGATGGCGAAGGACTTGAGCGGCTTTATCTCCGCGTAGTTGCGCCATTTCTTTGCCATGCGGACCAGCGTGCGGAAATCGCTGTCCTGGTTCTTGCGGTCGCGCACGAACTGGATTTGGCACGGCGCGCAGGTCTGGATTTTCGAGCCGTCATGGATATCGAACTGCCAGCCATAGCCTGGACGGTTCTCATCTTCGATCACCGGTACGATATCGACGCTCACCCCCGTGCCAACGAACGTCACGGTGGCGGCCTTGCGCTGGATTTCGAAATCCTCGACTGATTTACTGGGGTAGATCTTGATCAGCAGGTCATAGATCGTGGCGTTGAGGCTATCGAGGGTTTCCTTCCCCGCATCCCGCCCGGAAATGTAGAAGACTACATCGACATCGACGGGGTCATAGGCAGTCCTGCGCAGGATTGTGAACTTCGCGAAGGATCCGGCTTTCACAACTTTGGTAATCTTGATCTCGGTCTTTTCCTTGACGCTCTTGCGCAAGGCCTCGATCAGGCGATCAACTTGGGCATGGTATTCCTTCCGCTTGTCCGCGGGCAGACGGAGTACATTGCTGTCGTAGTAGCGAAGCTCGGTATTGGTGAGGGCCATCGCTCATCCTGTCGATCTGGGTCTGATCGCCACGACGGTGAACCCTCGTTTTGACTCAGCGCGGTTTACAAAAGATGCCGGGTTACCGACTCGCCCCTAAGGATGGGGGTGCATTAACGCTTTTTCAAGAGGTTTCGGTTTACAAAATCATACCCATGTTATACACATGGAAACCGAAGCACCGGGAGAGTCCACCATGATCGGAGCCAAGCTCAAGGTCGCGCGGTCTGCGTCAGGCATGTCGCTTCGCGCGTTAGCTGATGCGATGGGCGGCGTCGTTTCCGCTCAGGCCATCGGGAAGTACGAACGAGACGAGGACATGCCGAGCTCGCGGGGATTGATGGCAATCGCCAAGACGATCAAGGTCTCGGAAGAGTATC